>NZ_FUYC01000030.1 GCF_900167125.1 Paucidesulfovibrio gracilis DSM 16080 | reverse complement strand
CTGGACCACCTGGCCGCCGTGGTGCGTGAACACCTGGACATGCCCGCAATATACCGTTCCCTTGGATTCGCCGAACAGGCCAGCCTGCTGCGCTGAAGGCGAGGGAAGAGCAATGCCTTCGGCGACCAAGGGGAAAACCTTTCTGAAGAAAGGTTCTTCCCCCTGGACCCCCTTTCCAAAGACTTTCCCTTGCTCCAGGCCTGCGGCCTGTCGCGGTTATCGTTTTTTTGTTTTGTTTTATCTCCCCCTTTTCCCCTCCCCAAAAGCAAAGGAACGGCTCCGGCCGTTCCTTTGCTTTTGGGGGCGCACCGTTGCCGCGAGTTTCGGGAGGGCGGAGCCATCCCGGAAATCGCGGCAACATGAGATCACGCTGCCGCGCTGCTCCGCCTGCCCACGTCCAGACGTTCTCCCGCCGCATGCCCCCGGCCGCGCGCAAGCGCGAGACCGGTAAATGGGGGTCCAGGGGGCCGCGGGCCTCCTGGCCGCCGGAGGCATGCCGTTTCGTCCAGCGGAGGAAACATCGGTTCACCACTTGACGAACCATGCCATGGCATGCTTTTCTATGTCCTAGCATGTATTTTCAGGAGGGGTTGTGAGGGACAAGCAAGAAGTAGCGGCCGAGGCTCTGGGCGAGGCGTTTGATCGGCTGCATTCGCCCGGTTATTGGAGCAATCTGTTGGCGAGGCGTTTTTTTGTGCGTCTTTCCCACCAATTGCAGCAAATGGGCCTTTGCGCCGGGCAATTTGGCCCGCTGGTCTGGCTTTGGGAGCGCGACGGCCGCACGCAGGCCGAGCTTTGTCGCTGTCTCAGCGTGGACCAATCCACCATGGCCCGAACATTGACGCGCATGGAGCGCGACGGGCTGATTCGGCGCGAACCCGACCCGGAGGACCGCAGACGCGCTTTGGTGCATTTGACGGACAAGGCGCGTGACCTGGAAGAGCGGGCGCTGGATGTTGCCCACAATGTGAACCGCGAGGCATTTTTCGGACTCAGCCGTGAGGAAGCGGAGCTATTTTTCCGCTTGGCGCGGCGTATGATAGCCAACCTGAACAATCTGGAGGCTGAACCGTGAACACCGAACTTGCAACCTTTCTCGACGTACTGGGTATCCAGTCCGAACCCGTGGGCTGGGCGTACGAGGACGAGCAGCCCGAAGGGGACAATGCCCCGGCGCAATGTTGCATGCCCACCCTGGAACAGGAAAAAAAAGGCGAAGCGGACTTTTCTCCCGCATTTCACAATTTTTCCTGTCTGTTCAAGCATATTCGTGTCATGCGGCTCAAGGGCGGCACGGCCTGGTGCAGTGCGGACCATCCCGGATGCCCGGGCGGGACGCAGTATGTGGGCTACCAAAAGGGACCGTATGATTTCATTGCCCGCTATGTGACCAACGGCTTGCCTGAAGGCATGGAAACCGAGCGGTATCTGGACGGACCGGATGCGTTCAAAAACCTGTTCGGCTGCATGGACCCGAAACCGGCTTCGGCTCCGTATCTGGCTTTCCGCCGGGTAGGGGATTTTGCGGCGCTTGGCCGGGAACCGGAGTTCGTGAGCTTTTTCGCCCGGCCGGAATCCATGTCCGGCCTGCATCAACTGGCAGCGTACCTGACCAACGACGCCGAGGTGGTGGCTTCGCCCTGGGGACCGGGCTGCGGAAATCTGGTCACCTGGCCGCGCACGTATGCGGCCACGGGTCGTGTCCGCGCCGTGCTGGGCGGATGGGATCCTTCCATGCGTAAATTCCTGGACATGGACGAAATCTATATGACGGTTCCGCTCCGGCTGTACCATGACATGCTGGAACGCTGGTCCGGTTCCTTTTTGGGAAGCTCGACCTGGAACAATCAGCGGAAAAAAATAGCCCGGAGTCACGCTAAAAAGAAATAATTCCGGGCTGTGGCAACATTGCCATGCAGAGAAAATGGGAGCGGTCTGTGGACGCGCTCCCTTTTTTTGTGGTGTTGCGGATGCATTGCCCGGGCCGACAGGTTCGGCCCTGTCGCGGATCAGCGATCCGACGTGGCCAGACGCAACCCGAGAAAAAGAAAGAATCCGCCCAGGCCACGGTCCATCCAACGGCAAAAACGCGGGCTGTGGCGCAGGCTGTTGGACACGCGGTCGCCCATGAGCACAAAGAACGGCTCCACACAGGCGGCCACCACAATGATCAACACGCCGTGCACCAGCAATTGCAGCCAGGCGGGACCAGCACCGGCCACCACGAATTGCGGCAAAAAGGCCAGAAAGAAAATCGCGGCCTTGGGGTTGAGCAGGTCGATGAACACCCCCTGGGCGTAGATGCGGCCGGGTCGGATCAACGGAGCCTGTGCCGTGGGGACGCTGAAGGCACCCCGGGAGCGCAAGGCCTGGATGCCCAGCCAGAGCAGATAGGCCGCACCCGCGTATTTTACCAGGGAATAGGCCGTGGCCGAAGCCGCCAGCAGAGCGGAAAGTCCGGCCGCCGCAAACAGGGCGTGACCCATGGCTCCGGTCCAGACCCCGAGCATGGCGGCAAAGCCGCAAACCCGGCCGCCACGCACCGTGTGCGCCAGGATGAATCCCAGGTCCGGCCCGGGCGAAATGTTCAGCAACAGTGCGGCGGAAATGAACGTGATCCAATGCTGGGGATCATATTGTAACAGCACGATGGCACTCCTGTCGTTTTTTGTGCAGTACCCGGCCCACGGGGGAAAGTAAACCATCCGGCTTGGCAATCCCGTGGAAGGACCGACGTATGGCGGGATTGAAAAGCACAAAAATAAACAAAATTGTTATGTCCCGCCTTGATTGTTTACTCCGGATCGGTTTTGCTCTACAAACTGCTTTCGACCATGTTTTCCCATTTTGAAAGCTTTTGGGGGATCGAATGCATATTTCCGAACGAATCCGCGGGCTGAAGCCGTCCGCAACCCTGACCATCAACGCCAAAACGCAACAATTGCGCGCCCAGGGTCGAGAAGTGGTCAGCCTGGCCGTTGGCGAACCCGACTTTTCAACGCCTGCCCACGTGATCCAGGCCGCCAAAGACGCACTGGACAACGGCAAAACCAGATATACCCCGGTGCCGGGCCTGCCGGAACTGCGCAAAGCCGCGGCCGGTTATTTTCAGGGCTTTTACGGCGCCGAGGCCGACGCTGAACACATCATCTGTACTGCGGGCGGAAAGCAGGCCTTGTACAACCTGTTCATGACCCTGCTGGACCCGGGGGATGAGGTGCTGCTGCCCGGACCCTACTGGGTCAGCTATCCGGCCATGATCAGCCTTGCCGGCGGCGTGACCAAGGTGGTCCCGACCAGCGAACACAACGACTTTCTTGTTACCGTGGAAGACCTGGAACAACACGTCACGGACAACACCCGGGTATTGCTGCTCAATTCCCCATCCAACCCCACGGGCGGCGTCTACACGCAGGAGCAGCTCGAGGAGCTGGCGGCCTGGGCCGTGTCCAAAGACATTTTCGTCATTTCGGATGAAGTGTACGATCGACTGGTCTACGCACCGGCCGCGCCCGCCTCGTTGTCCCCGTTCTGGCAGCGGAACCCGGAACATGTGGCCGTGGTCAACGCGCTTTCCAAAAGCTTCTGCCTCACGGGCATGCGCGTGGGGTTCGCTCTGGCGCATCCGGAACTGATCAAAGGCATGTCCAAGATTCAAGGACAGTCCACCTCCAACATCAACTCCGTGACCCAATACGCGGCTCTGGCCGCATTCAACGGTTCCTGGGACGTTCTGGACCGGATGACCGAGGCGTTCGCACGTCGGCGCGACTACATTCTGGAAACGCTCGGCTCCTGGCCGGGGGTGACCTGCCCCAAACCCAATGGCGCGTTCTATGTCTTCCCCGTGCTGAACGCACTGTACAAAGGGGATATTACGGATTCCACCACGCTTTGCACCAAGCTGCTGGAAGAGGCCGGCGTTGCCCTGGTTCCGGGATCGGCCTTTGGCGACGACCGTTGCGCACGCATCTCCTACGCCGTAAGCGACGACGTCCTCGCCGATTCACTGGATAAAATTGCCAAGGTGTTGCTGGGCTAGCCCGTCCGGAATTTTGCCCCGCTCCGCCGGAACCGTTCTTGAGCGCCATTCCCTCATCACGCTCATTCCTTACAGAAAGCCCCCGAAACGAATCGTCGCTTCGGGGGCTTTTCCATTGGTACCCGTTACCGGGAATGGGTGCGGTTATTGGGCAAACGCGGCGCTCAGGACGTCCGACGCGGGCTTGCCGTCCACGCTGTGCAGCCCCTCGAACCACGGCTGGACCAGGTCCATGTTCTGGACGATCCACTCACGGGCCACTTCTTCCACGGGCTGTTTTTTATACCCGTAGGCATAGATCCATCCATCCTGCACCGAGGAAGGAACCTCAAACCGCTTCAGAAAGGCATAGACCTCGGGCATATCCTTATCCAAACCGGTGCGCACCACGGTGTAGACCTTGGACGTGGTCACCAGCACCTCGGAACCGGGCACCGCTTCCAGATACTTCATATCCAGGACAACGTTCATCCAGTGGGGCTTCCAGCAACCAAAAACAGCCCATTCCCCGTTTTTCATCATGTCGCCGACCTGCGTGAGCATCATGGGCGTGGTGCTGCCGATTTGCTCCCAGTCTCCAAGCCCGGCCACATCGTTTTCAATAATCTCGGCAACGGACGTGTGCATGCCGCTACCGGCTTCAATGTTGTAGATGGTATTATTGAATTTGTCGGCATGCGCGTCCAGATCCGCAATGCTGTGAACACCGGCTTCATAGGTGTATTCAGGCACGCACAATCCGATCAACGCGTCGCCGAGGTTTTCATGCAGCAGCTCCAGGGTTCCCTTTTCGAGAAGCGGCTCCAGCATGGGGTTTTGCTGCGGGGTCCACCCCGCCAGACAGACATCAACTTCGTCGAGACCCATGCTGTTGTAAGCGATGACCGGGCCGATCTCTTCCTGGTGTGTTTCATATCCCAGGGCTTCCAACAACTGACAAACCACGGTGCTCTTGACCGTTACGCCGGGCCACGGCGGAACAGCGAAACGAACAGGTTCCGCGGCCCCGGCGGATGCCGTGGACAGCAACGAAACCAACAACAACAGCGTGGAAAGAAAAACAGCGGGTCTCCGGAAACGAAGCATAGAATTCCTCCTGGTTCGGGTTCAGAACTCGCGCTGATCCGCACTGCGGAATCAAACACCCTGCTGTATGCCGTGTTGCGGCATAGTGTGAACGCGACTTGATCGTAATGGAAACGTAAGCGGGCTGTTGCAATCTGCAAGCTTCCGCCGCGTTCCATTTTGCCGCGATCATGTTGTGTGGGCGTAGAAGGCGCGAGAGGCAAACACACCGTCGGCTCCATGCCGATGGAATGTGCCTTGCTGATGTTCGTTGTTATGTCACAAAAAGACCATTTTGTAAAATATCTGAGAAACAGCGTTTTATCCTTGTGCGGAAAGCGTTCCCCAGCAACCGGCACCACGAAGAAGACCGCCTCCCTTGAAAAAGAGAGGCGGTCCCAGGAATTCATGAGAATGTGTATTGCGTCAGATGCGCTGTCTGGAGCGCAGCACCCGCATGCCGGCCAGTCCCATCAGCGCCGAACCGAGGAGCCAGGCCGCGCCCGGAATGGGGACGGGGTTGTTGGGCAGGTTGCCGGTAAAGGGCGCATTGTTTTGCTGCACCGGGCCATTCCACGAAGAAGCCACCGTGGTTCCCCAGATCACGCCGCCCTGGGCGTCCACATGGGCATTGGGAGCCAGAATGCTGCCCTGCACGCCCACCCCTGCGATGAGCAGGTCCGTAGCTTCATGGAAGTTGAAGATCACGTTTTCACGGATGGTATCAAAGCCCTGCATGCCCATGTTGGTGAATCCGGCATTGTTGCCGGAAACGTTGACCACCACGGTGGCGCCGTCGGCAATGCCGCTGAAGGTGATGTTGTTGGCGTCCAGGAGCTGTTGCCCGTCCAGATTGAACACCTGGGTGGTGGATCCGTTGCCCGCCAGGGTGATGGTCCCCCACTGGTAGGACGAGGAACCAGTGGCTCCGGTCTGGGCCAGCGTCTGGGAAAGCGCGGTGAGCCGGGATTGTTCCGCGGCAAAACTGAAAGGCAGTCCCACGCCTACATGGGTATCGCCCTCGTGGGTCAGGTCGTAGCCCGGCAGGTTGGCGGCCCCGCCCACGCGGATGTCGCCGTTGTAGACCCGGCCGCCCGTGTAGGTCAGGTCGCCGCCCACAACGAGTACATCTCCGGCACCGGGCTGGAGCTTGTCGCCCACGCTGTAGTGTTCGAGATGCGCGTTCCCGCCCACGGCGAGACGCCCTTCGGTGTCGGACGATCCACTGAAGTCGTTGAAGACAAAGGTATTGAAGTCACCGGCCACCCCGAGGCCGAAGCTGTCGGCCAGGGCGGGCGACGCAAGCAGCACCATGGCGATTATCAAAAAAATGGGGCGAATCGTGGCGTGCATGGAAAGCCTCCTTTAACGGTCGGTGTCCGGTCTGCCGTATTCCGGTCCGGTGTTCTCCGACCTTTTGGGCGGTTGCGGGGACCGACGGCAAAAAGCGCCGATCCTGTTCAAGAGAATATTCATTTCCCGGCGAGGACGATATCCGTCAAAAGTATGATAATTTCTGCCGGGTACAGGGAATCCGCCGAAAGAATGCAAATTACGATCCGACGTGGTAGGTTTTGGGACGAAGAAGGCCCGGGCGTGTTATTTTACATTGTAGTGGCCTTCAACGTTGCGCGAAGTGTTCCAACCTGCGATACTTATGGAAGGGGGTAACGCACGGAGGCTTAAGTCATGGCCCGGCCATGAGGGAGGGAGTATATGAAGAAGTTTTTGGTTTTGCTGATTATTCTGGCTGCTGCCGCCGTATACTTCGGCGTGATCAACATCCGCACCGGCGACGGGGAGTTTTCCCTCAGCGTGGATCATCGCCGGGCCGGGGAAGTCGTGGACACAATCAAGAAAAAAGCTGAGGACATCAAGGACGTGGTGCTGGACGAGCAATAGCCGCCCGCCCCGAAAAAGCCGCCCGGAAAAACCGGGCGGCTTTTTTCATGAGCCTGCCGGACCGCGGCAAAAACGGTCCCCGCTGCCGGGCTGCGAAAACCCCAACCCTCCGCGTATGCATGGATACCCGTCGGTCCTGAATGGTCTTGCGCCCGGCGGGTCGCCCTTCCTGAACAGACTGCGATGCACAATGCTTCGGCAGTCGGCCGACGGCCCGTTTCACAGACTGCCGTAATGGATGACAGCCGTGCAACCATGCCGCCCCTTGCCCTCGGCAGGTTCCAGGGCTACCGCCCCTCCCAGGGGGATCCCCTGTTGCGGGCGGCTACTCCACCTCGGCCATGCGCTGTTCAAACGCGGGCAGAGCGGGCTTGCCGTCCGCAGTGGTCACGCCCTCAAGCCAACCGCGGTACACGTCGGGATGCCGCTTGAGCCAGCGCATTCCGGCTTCCAGGGTTTCGGTTTCCTGCTCCGTCATTTCGGTCATGATCTGGTTCATCATGGAGACCGGGAAATCCAGATTGTTCAGGAAGCGTCCCACGTTGGGCATTTCGTCCATAAAGCCCTTGCGCACGTTGGTGTAGATGGTGGCGGTTCCGTCATTTTCACCGAAGGTTTCAGCGGTGCTGCCCGTGAGGTAACGCATGTCGATGCGTTCGTTCATGCTGTGGGGCGCCCAGCCAAGGAACACGACCCAGCGGTTGGTGCGCGTGGCGCTCTGCACCTGGCCGAGCATCCCGGCCTCGCTGGAGGGAATCAGCTCGAAATCGCCCAAACCGAACATGTCCTTGTCGATCATGGTCTGGATGATCTCGTTGCCGTCGTTGCCTTCCTCAATGCCGTAAATTTTGTGGTCCAGCTTGTCCGCGAATTTGGCGATGTCGGCAAAGTCCTGCAATCCCCCCTCGTACACATAGGCAGGCACGGCCAGGGTATACTTGGCGCCGGGCATGTTGGCCCGCAGCTGCACCACGGAACCGTCGTTGAAAAACTTTTCGGCAATGCTCTTCATGGACGGCATCCAGTTGCCCAGAAACACGTCCGCCTCGTTCATGGACATGGCCTTGTAGGCGATGGGTACGGAAACCAACAGGTTTTCCGCCTCATACCCCAGGCTGTCCAGCACGGTCACGGCCAGTTCGGTCTTGATGGTCACGCCGGTCCAGCCCACGTTGACGAACCGGACGGATTTTCCAGCCAGGGCCGTCCCGCTCATGAGCAGGGTGGCAGTGAACAACAGCACGGCAAACATACGTTTTGTCGTGGCACCTAACATTAACACTCCTTGGTTGCTATTCCTCCGATGCGCAAAGCGGGCCTACCCCTTGCTTTACCGCAACCGGAACGCAAAAAACGGAGGGCGCGGACGCCCCCCGAAAGCATCATTTGCCGAACCAGTGCAACGGCTTGTTGGCGTGGTTCTGGTAAATGTGTTTCACTTCGGTGTATTCCTCCAGCCCCATGCGGCCCAATTCCCGGCCCAGGCCGGATTGCTTGTAGCCGCCCCAGGGAGCCTGAACAAAATAGACGTTGAAATCGTTGACCCAGACCGTGCCGAAGCGCAGGGCGCGGGACACCCGGTGAATGCGGTCCGGATCGCGGGTCCAGAACCCGGCGGAAAGTCCGTACACTGTGGCATTGGCGCGCTGCACGGCTTCTTCTTCGGTGTGAAAGCGTTCCACGCTGATGACCGGACCAAAGACCTCCTCCTGCACGATGCGCATGTCGTTTTCGCAGCGGTCGAACAGGGTGGGCAGGTAGAACCAGCCCTTTTGCAGCTCCGGATCCGTGGGCCGGGCGCCGCCGCAGCGCAGCCGCGCACCTTCCTTCTGGGCCACGTCCACGTATTCCTCCACCTTGGCCAGATGTTCGGCGGAGATGACCGGACCCATTTCGGTCTTGTCATCAAACCCGCAGCCCAGGCGAATGTTACGGATGCGGGCCTCCAGAGCGTCCACGAATTCGTCGTGGATGGCGTCCTGGACCATGAGCCGCGCCCCGGCCGAGCAGATTTGCCCGGCATGGAAGAACACGCCGTTGAGGGCGTGGTCCAGGGCCAGTTCAAAATCCGCGTCATCAAAAACAATGTTGGGATTCTTGCCGCCCAGCTCCAAAGCCATTTTCTTGACGTTGGTGCTGGCCGCCCGGATGATGCGCTTGCCCGTATCAATACCGCCGGTAAAGGAGATCAGGTCCACGTCCTCGCTTTCGGACAGCTCGGCTCCCACCTGGGAACCCGCGCCGAGCACGGTGTTGACCACACCGGCGGGAACTCCGGCCTCTTCACACAATTCCGTGATCTTGATGGTGGTCAGCGGCGTTATTTCGCTGGGCTTCATGATCACGGTGCAGCCCGCGGCAAGGGCCGGAGCCAGCTTCCAGGAGGCCTGGAGCAGCGGATAGTTCCAAGGGGAAATCTGGCCGCACACGCCCACCGGCTCACGCACGACCACGCTGGAGGTATCGGGCATCGGGGATTCAATGACCTCGCCCCCGTCCTTATCGGCCAGGCCCGCGAAGTAGTGAAAAATGCCGGACACGTCGTCCATGTCCCAACGGCTTTCCTCCACGGTCTTGCCCGTGTCCAGGGTTTCCAGCCGGGCCAGTTCCTCGCGGTCGCGGACCACCAGATCACCGATGCGGCGGACCACGGCGGCCCGTTCCGAAGCGGCCATGTGCGGCCATGGTCCCTGGTCAAAGGCCCGGCGGGCCGCGCCAATGGCCCTGCGGGCCTCCTCACGCCCGGCATGCGGCACGCGCGCCGCCACCGAAGCGTCATAGGGGTCCAGGATATCGGTGATCGCACCGGAATCCGCGTCCACCCACTGGCCGTCCACAAACATTTTCTTTTCCATCACTTCCCGTGCGCTCATGCGTCGTCTCCTTCCGCCGTGTGACCATGGCGGTAAAATCCGGGGGTTTCGGGCGTGCAAGGGGTATTGCCGAGGATGATGTCCGCGGCCTTTTCCCCGATCATCATCACCGGGGCATAGATGTTGCCGTTGGTGATGCTGGGCATGACCGAGGCGTCCACAACGCGCAGCCCTTCCAGGCCGTGCACGCGCAAATCCGCGTCCACCACGGCCATGTCATCGTAGCCCATCTTGCAGGTGCAGCTCGGATGATAGGCGCTCTCTCCTTCCCGGGCCACGAAGTCGAGGATCTCATCGTCGGTTTGGGCCTGCTCTCCAGGAGCCAGTTCCCGACCGCGGAATTCGTCGAACGCGGGCTGGGTCATGATCTCGCGGGTTTTGCGGATGGCCTCCACCCACTCGCGGCGTTCCTGCTCGGTGGAGAGATAATTGAAGAGGATGGACGGATACGCGAGCGGATCCGAGCTTTTGAGCTTCACATGGCCGCGCACGTCCGTGTTCATGGGACCGACATGGACCTGATACCCGTGGCCCTCGTTGGGAGCCGAGCCGTCGTAGCGGATGGCAATGGGCAGGAAATGGTATTGCAGGTTGGGATATTGCACCTCATCGTTGCTCCGGATGAAGCCGCCCGCCTCAAAGTGGTTGGTGGCGGCAGCCCCCTTACGGCGCAACAGCCAGTCCAGGCCTATCTTGGGCTGGTTCCACCATTGCAGGGCCGGGAACATGCTCACGGGCTGCTTGCAGGCATACTGCACATAGAGTTCGAGATGATCCTGCAGGTTTTCACCCACGCCGGGCAGATCCTGGACCACGTCAATGCCCAGCCCGCGCAGTTCCTGGCCGTTGCCCACGCCGGAGAGCTGGAGCAGCTGGGGGGAGTTGATGGCCCCGCCGCAGCTGATGACTTCGCCCGCATAGGCCTTGTGCAGCTTCTTGCCCCGACGGTACTCCACGCCCACGGCGCGGTTGCCGGAAAAAAGAATCCGGGTAGCCTGGGCCTTGCAACGCACCGTAAGGTTGGAACGGTTTTTCACCGGGTGCACATAGGCCCGGGCAGCGTTCCAACGGCGGCCGCGATAGGTGTTGCGGTCGAACTTGCCGAATCCTTCCTGCTGGTACCCGTTCACGTCCTTGGTCACGGGGTAGCCAGCCTGTTGCACGGCCTGGAAAAAGGCATTGAAAAGTGGATTCTCGCATTCCGGAGTGGTCAGATAGAGCGGACCGCCCAGTCCCTGGTATTCGTCGGACCCGGACAGGCGATACTCAAAGCGCTTGAAATAGGGCAGGCAGTGGGAGTAGTCCCAGGCTTCCAGTCCGTCGTTCCCGGCCCATTTTTCATAATCCATGGCATTGCCGCGGATGTAGATCATGCCGTTGATGCAGCTGGACCCGCCCAGAACCTTGCCGCGGGGCTGATAGATGCGGCGGTTGTTCATCCAGGGTTCCGGCTCGGACTCGTACCACCAGTTGTAGAACCGGCCGGCCAGGGGGTAGGTCAGGGCTGCGGGCATGTGGATGCGAAAGTCCAGGCGGTAATCGGGCCGCCCGGCTTCGAGCACGAGCACCTCGTTGTCGGGGTTGGCGCTCAGGCGGTTGGCCAGCACGCTTCCGGCGGAGCCGCCGCCCACAATGATGTAATCGTATTGTTTTTTGATGGTCATAACACTCCGGTTTTGCGATGTGCTTTCGGACCGGCAAGGGCCGGTCCCGCTGTTTTATCCGTTGTTTTCCGAGGCGCGCCGCATGGGTCGTTCGCCTTCGCGCTCCGTGACGCGCCGCCGCAGCAGGGAGTAGTGGAACCCGATGCTGTTCAGGGCGCGCATGGGATCGCCCGAGGCAATGGCCCGGGCTGTTTCGGTCCAGTTGTCCACGGTCTTGGCGGCAAAGCCCTGGTCCTCGTAGAGGGCGTAGTCATGGGAGCTGAAGCCGAGCTGCACCGCGCGCATGATCCATTCAAAGATGGGGTTGTCGGCCATGCGGGCCAGCATAAGGTTCAATTCGCGGTCCATCTCGGCCACGCGGGTCAGATCGGGCTGATCGCCGCGCACCTCGCGTTCCAGCTCCTCGGCCCCCTGCACCAGGGCGCGTTTGTCCGCATCGGACCCACGCGACACCGCCAGCAGGGTGATGGTGCGGTCCACGCTCTCCCGAAACTCGATAAGATCCTGGGTGCCGACATGGTGTTGGCGCAGGAACAGGGCCAGGGATTCGCTCACATTGGCCACTTCAAGCTGGCGGACATAGGCGCCGCCCTTGGCTCCCTTGCGTACCTCCACCAGTCCTTTTTGCCGCAGGGCGCTGATGGCCTCGCGGATGACGCCGCGCCCCGTGCCGAACTGCTCCTGCAGGGCGCGCTCACTGGGCAGGCTGGTCCCCGGTTCAAACGTGCCGCCCACGATGGCGGCTTCCAACTGCAGGGCCACATCCTCGCTGGCCCGACCCGACCGGGCCGGGAAAAACAACAGATCCGTATTGGTTTTTTCCATTGGTTCCTCTATTTCCTTGCATGCATGAAGGTCGTACCATTCCATCAGGTCGCCGCGACACCAGTCCTGGAGAACGACGCGCCAAGAGCAACAGAACAAAAGCAAAACATCGATTATTCCTGTTTTGCTGCCTGCGCAGTCGTAAAACGACCCACAGCGTCTCTGTCGAACGGTACGACCATTAAATGCCCGACCATTACAACAATGTCAACCCAGTGCCACCAGACAGGGGAAAAGGAATAAACTCATCAGAATTATTCGTTTTTTATGAATCGACACCTGAAATACAGGCGGTGCAACAGCCTGTGCCATTCAAAAAATGTCGGACCATTGCGCGTAAACCCAGCCTCTCCCCTCATGGACAACCCAAAATCACAGCACTTCCAGAGGATATGGGCGCCCAAAAAATGCAGAGGCAATCCCCCCTGCCTCCCCGGAACAACCCATCCGTCCAACCGGGCAGCAAATTTTTCTTCTTTCTCCACTAAAGATTATGTCCGGGCCGTCCGATACGACTGTTGAGGAAGTATGACCCTTGACGCATTGGAGGGCGTGTGTCCATGAAAGTGGTGGAAGGCCAACTCCCCATGTGGGAGTTTTTCAGCAAAATGAGCAATTTGAGCGACAGCTACACCTCGGAGAGCTTTCGGGTCTACATCAAGCGTGTGGCGCAGTCGCAAAAACAGTATGCGGACGTGCTGCCCCGCTGGATTCAGGCCAAGCCCATCGTGAACCAGGACGGCTCGGTTTCCAGCCAGTTTATTGACCACTTTCAGGACGAGGGACGCATCGTCCAGGCCCGGACCTAGGAGGTTCCCGCACAGGCGGTTCCCGTACGAACATCGCGGCGTATCGCAGGTATTTTTTCCCGCTGACCTTGCAATTCCCAACCGAAGAACGCATGCTACCCACATTCCCCATACTGGAGGTATGCATGCGGTTTGTTTTGCGGCCATCATTTTTCAGCATCATTGTTTTCGGCGCGTTGTTGACGCTTGTTGCGGGATGCTCCCGCGATTCCGGGCCGGAAGAAGAAATCGTCCGCCCGGTGGTGAGCATGACCGTGCACTCCCCGTCCGAAGCGCGCATCCGCACTTTTTCCGGCGTGGCCCAGCCCGCCATCGAGTCCAATCTAAGCTTCCGGGTGGCCGGGGAGATTGTCGAGCTTCCGGCCAAGGTGGGCAAACGCGTGCAAAAGGGCGATCTCGTGGCCCGTCTGGATCCCACGGATTATGAACTCCAGGTGCGCGAGGCCGAAGCGGACATGGCCCAGGCCGCCGCCGCCTTCAACCAGCTCAAGGCGGATTGGGTGCGCAAAAAAGCGCTCTACGAATCGCGCACCATCTCCCGCAGCGAAATGGACCAGGCCGAAGCCTCGTACCGCTCGGCCGCAGCCCGCATGGATGCCGCCCGCAAGCGCCGCGCCCTGGCCCAACAGCAGCTCAACTACACCGTGCTGCACGCCCCGGCCGCCGGTTCCCTGGCCCAGGTGCCGGTGAACGTACACCAGACCGTGCAGGCCGGACAGATCATCGCTTCACTCTCCGCCTCGGGCAACATGGAGTTTGAAACCGCGGTCCCGGAGCGGCTCATCTCCCGCGTGCGCGAAGGCGACAAGGCCCAGGTCCGGTTTGATTCCATCCCGGGCCAGAGCTTCGATGCCCTGGCCGTGGAAGTGGGCGTGCAGGCGCTCCAGCTCTCCACCTTTCCCGTGACTCTGCGCATCGTGGACGAGGATTCCCGCATCCTGCCGGGCATGATCGGCCAGGCGGAATTTTCCTTCCGCATTCCCGAAGGCGCGGCCATGATCGTGCCGCCCCAGGCCGTGGCCGCCTCGCCGGACGGGGCGCGCTTCGTCTGGATCGTAGACCGGGAAACCATGACCGTTCAGCGGCGCGACGTGGAGGTGGGCGGACTCACGCCTGAAGGCCTGGAAGTGCTTGACGGACTGGAGCCGGAAGATGAACTGGTCATTCGCGGCGTGCACCGGCTCAAGGAGGGACGCAAGGTCCGGCTACTGGGCGAGGAGGGCTGATCCATGTCCGTTGCGCGCTGGTGCATCAAAAACAACCGGACCTTTCTGGTGGCCGTGGCCTGCATCGTGTTCATGGGCGTGAGCACGTATCTGAACATTTCCCGCAAGGAAAACCCGGAATTCACCATCCGCGACGCCGTGGTGGTCACCTATTTCCCCGGGGCCACGCCCTACAAGATGGAATCCCTGGTCACCGAAGAGCTGGAAAAGGCCATCCGCACCATACCGGAGGTGGAACACGTTCTTTCCGAATCCATGAACGGCATCTCCATCCTGCGGGTCAAGGTGTATGAAAAATACCGGGACATGAAGCCCATCTGGGACCGCCTGCGCAACGAGGTGGACGACGCGGCCCCGAACCTGCCCGAAGGCGTGATCGGACCCTACGTCAACGACCAGTTCGGGGATGTGTACGGCATTGTGATCTCCCTGCGCGGGGACGGCTACTACTACCGGGAGCTGAAAGAATACGCGGAAGACATCCGGGACCGGCTCCTGGCCATGCGCGACGTGGGCAAGGTCAAAATCCACGGCGAGCAGGAAGAAGCCGTGTACGTGGAATTTTCCGATGCCAAGCTCGCGGAACTGGGCGTGAACCCGAAAGTGATTCTGGACGTGCTTTCCTCCCAAAACGCCATCACTCCGGGCGGCAACGCCCTGGTAGGCCCGGAACGCATCGTTATCGAACCCACCGGGGAGTTCAACAGTCTGGAGGACATCGCCCGGACGACCTTTGTGATTCCCGGCACGGCGCGCAACGTTTCCCTGGGCGACATCGCGACCATCCGGCGCGGCTACGAAGATCCCCCCGCCACTATGACCCGCTTCAACGGAGAGCATTGCCTCATGCTGGCCATGAGCATGTCCACGGGCGGCAACATCGTGGAACTGGGCGAACGGGTTTCTGCAAAACTTTCTGAGATTCAGGCGGATTTGCCTGTGGGCCTGGATCTGGACTTTGTCACCTACCAGCCCAAATTCGTGCAGCGGGCCATTGACGAATTCATGGTCAACCTGCTGGAAGCCTTTGCCTTCGTGATCGTGGTCATGCTGCTTTTTGCGGGCCTGCGCACCGCCATCGTGGCGGGCATGCTCGTACCCATGGCCGTGCTCATGAGCATTGCGCTCATGCCGTTTTTCGACGTGGTGCTGCAACGGGTGTCCATCGCCTCGCTGATCATCGCCCTGGGCATGCTCGTGGACAACGGCGTGGTGGTCAGCGAATCCATTCTCGTGCGTCTGGCCTCAGGACAGGAGCGCCTCAAGGCTGTGACCGAATCCGTAAAGAGCCTGCGCATTCCCCTGCTGGCCGCCTCCCTGACCACCATCTTCGCCTTTCTGCCCATTGCCACGGCCCAGAGCATGGTGGGCGAATACTGCCTGTCCATGTTCATCGTCATCACCCTGACCCTGCTCAGCTCCTGGGCGCTGTCCATGACCTTTGTGCCGTTCTGCTGCTATCACCTGCTCAAGCCCAAATTGCAGCGGCAGAGCTTTGACAACGTGTTTTACCGCCTCTACCGCTGGATGCTCCTCACAGGGCTGAAGCTGCGGACCCTGTCCATCGGCGGGGCCATCGTCCTGCTGGTGATTTCGGCCTGGGGATTTACAAAACTACCCCAGATATTTTTCCCGCCTAACGAGCGGGATATGTTCGTCATTGATTTCTGGCAGCCCTACGGCACGGACATTGAGACCACCTCGGCCCGGGTGGTGGACCTGGAAAACTGGCTGCTCAACCAGGACGAAACCGCGTCGGTCGGCTCCATCGTGGGATCGGGCGGGCCGCGCTGGTATCTGGCGCTCTCCCCGGAACAGGACAACCCCAACTATGCGTTCATAATCGTGAATACGGATTCCATCGAAGGAGCCGAGGCGCTACTGCCCCGGGTGCGGGGCGAGCTTTCCAACAACTTTCCGGACACACGGGCAGACGTGAAAATGCTCGAAAACGGGCCGCCCGTGGGCGCGCCCATCCAGGTGCGGCTTTCCGGGCCGGACATGGCCACCCTCTACGAACTGCGCGACCAGGTGGCCGCCATCCTGGAGGAGACGCCCGGCGTGTACGACATCTGGGACGATTGGGGCGAATGGACCAAAAAACTCCAGGTCCAGGTGCAACAGGAAAAAGCCAAACGCGTTGGCATTTCCACCCAGGACATCGGCTTTTCCCTCAGCTCCATCGTAAACGGCTACTCCCCCACCGAATACCGCGAGGGCACCGAAAGCATCCCCATTGTGCTGCGTCTGCAAAAATCCGAACGCGTGGGCCTCGGCCGCATCGAGGATACCAGCGTCTACAACGTGCATTCCTATGCCCGCGTACCCCTCGCGCAGGTGGCGCACACCCTGCTGCAATGGCAGCCCAGCGACATCCGCCGACGCGACCACCAGCGCACCATGACCGTCAAGGCCACCCTCACAGGCCGGTTCGCCAGTGATGTGCTCGCGGAAATCCAGCCGCGTATCCGTGCTTTGCAGGATTCCGATCAATGGCCGCGAGGCTATGACGTGGAATACGGCGGCGAACAGGAAGAAACCGCCAAGGCCCAAGCGTCCATCTATTCGGGCCTGCCCCTGGCCATGGCCCTGATCCTGCTCACCCTGGTGGCCCAGTTCAACTCCGTGCGCCGTACCCTCATCGTGCTGCTGTCCATCCCGCCCATGATCGTGGGCGTGAGCTTCGGCCTGCACATCTCGGACGCGCCCTTCGGGTTCATGGCCATGCTCGGCATGATCAGCCTCATGGGCATCATCATCAACAACGCCATCATCTTCCTGGATCAGCTGGATATCGAATCCCGCCGGCACGAACCGCAGGACGCCATCGTGGTGGCCGCCCAACGCCGTCTGCGCCCCATCCTCATGACAGCCTGTACCACCATCATCGGATTGATCCCCCTCTCCCTGCAAGGCGGAGAAATGTGGCGGCCCATGGCCAATACCCTGATTTTCGGGCTGGCATTCGCCACATTCGTGACCCTGGGCATCGCGCCGATTCTCTATTCCGTGCTCTTCGGCACAAGCTTCAAAGGATACCAGTACGATCCAAAAGTGCTGGAAGACGGGGACTAGACGGCAAAAAGAAGGCCTTCGGCGACCAGGGGGCAAACCTTTCTGAAGAAAGGTTCTTCCCCCTGGACCCCCTTTCCAAAGACTTTTATTGGCTCCAGGCCTGCGGCCTGTCGCGGTTATCGTTTCTTTCCCCTTTCCCCTCCCAAAAGAAAAGAACGGCCAACGCCGTTCTTTTCTTTTGGGGGCGCACCGTTGCCGCGAGTTTCGGGAGGGCGGAGCCATCCCGGAAATCGCGGCAACAGAACGACACGCCGCCGCGCTGCTCCGCCTGACCACGCCTCATACGCCTTCCCACCCCACGCCCCCGGCCGCGCGCAGCGCGAGACCGGGAAAAGGGATTCCAAAGG
>NZ_FUYC01000029.1 GCF_900167125.1 Paucidesulfovibrio gracilis DSM 16080 | reverse complement strand
GTCCAGGGGGAAGAACCTTTCTTCAGAAAGGTTTTCCCCCTGGTCGCCGAAGGCCTCTTTCCCCTCTCTCCCCTATTTTCCTTTTTCCGGATCCACGATCCCGGCGCGATCCAAAGCAGCGAGGGCGTGTACCCGGGTGGTATCCACCAACGGCACGTCCACATCATCGGGCCGCAGCAGCAGGGGGATTTCCGTACACCCCATAATCACGCTCTGGGCACCGTTGCGAGCCAACTCGTTGCTGATGCGCACAAATTCATTTCGTGAGGATTCCTTGAAAATCCCCTTGCACAATTCCTGAAAAATGGCGTGGTGCAGGAGCGCCCGATCCTTTTCATCGGGGACCAGGGTTTCCACACCGCCTTGGGCCAACCGCTCCCGGAGAAAGGGTTGCTCCATGGTGGGAATGGTGCCGAGCAAGCCCACGCGGTCCATGCCCTGCCCACGGACATACTCCAGGGTGGCGTCCCCGATGTGCAGCAGGGGCAGTTCCGCGGCCAGGGCTATTTCCTCGGCCACGCGGTGCATGGTGTTGGTGCAGATGACCAGAAAGTCGGCCCCTGCGAGCCGCAATCCACGTCCCAGCCATCCCAGATGCGCGGCAATGGTCGCCCATTCCTCCTGCTCAAGATAGTTGTGCGCCTCTTGAAAATCCACGGACCGCAGCAGGAGCGGGGTGCTGGCGAGTCCTCCCCGTCTGCGGGCTGTTTCCTGGTTGAGAATTCGATAATACTCAGCAGTGGACTCCCAGCTCATGCCCCCCAAAAGCCCCATGATTTTCATTATGGCTCTCCACGGTTGGTTCCTGCCCTAGGCAGTAAAAAGGACCAAAGGAACACACAGCGTTCCGAGTGAACTCTATTTTTGTCTTTTTTTGAGAGGATGCGCAAGAAAATGCCATGTCGCCGCATCAATATTTCGCTCGATCCGGTTCCAACCGGTCAGGAGCGTACAGCAAGCAGCTCCACTGGACGGACAAAATCGCCTTGGAAAGGCTAGAGCACCAGGGCGGACAGTGCCGCGCCCACAAGAACGACCCAGAGGACATCCACCTTGCAACGCAGGGCCGTGAAAGCGGCCAGAGCAACCACCGCCTCCCACGGTCCCCAGGGGACGGCGGCGAGAAAGCGTCCGCCCATGGCGGCCATGAGTCCCACAAGACTGATCAAGCTTCCTCGCAAGGCGCGGCGCGCCCATACGGAACCGGACAGGCGCTCCCCGGCAGCGGTTGCCACGGACAGAAAGAAAAAAGACGGCGCAAAGACAAACACCGTGGCCAGAAACGCCCCCACCAGCCCGGACACGGCGTAGCCCACAAAGGTGGAGGTAATGACGATGGGACCGGGGGTGACCTGCCCCAGGGCGATGCCGTCCATGAGCATGGATTCGCTCATGATGCCCCGGGACGTGACCTCGTGCAGCATGAGCGGCAGGGAGACATATCCGCCCCCAAAGGCGAAGCAGTCGATGCGGGCCATCATGGATGCCAGGTCGAAATGGGGACGGTCCAGGACATACAACGCGCCCAGCCCGGCCACGATGAACAGCAGGGACGCCACGGCCGGGCCAACCCCGATGGGCGCGGCAGGAACGTGGGGACGGGGAGTGGTTCCGCCGCCGTCCTCCTGCCGAAAAAGCAGCACGGCCAGAGCGCAGCAAAGCACCAGCGCCCAAATGGGATTGCCGCCCAGCCCGAGCCAGGCTCCCGTGGCCAGAGCCAGGAGCACATGGATGGGGCGCTCCAGATAGCGGGAGGAAAAATTCCAGGCCGCATCCACCACCAGGGCGGCCACCACGATGTTCAATCCCGCGAATGCGGACTGCACCGCAGCCAGATCACGGGACTGGAAATAGACCACGCTCAGACCGAGCATGAACAGGAACGCGGGCAGCCCGAAGCCCAGGTAGGCCATCAGTGCGCCGAGTCCGCCCCTGGCCCGCAGGCCCACATAGGCGGCCACCTGCATGGCGGTCGCCCCGGGAATCACTTGGCAAACAGCCATGCCCAGCCGAAACTGGGACTCCTGGAGCCAGCCCTTGCGTTCAACGGCCAACCGCCGGATATGCGGCACCATGGCAGGGCCGCCAAATGCGGTACAGCCCAGCCGCAACAAGGCCGCAAACAGTTCCAAGAGTCCGGGGCGAACATTCCGGCAGTCCGTTGCATCAAGGTGTTCTTGCATGGCGCATCTGACTATGGACGTTGCCATTCGTCAACCCATCTCTTTCTAAAGCAAAGACGCTATAGACAAAATTTACTCAATCTTGTATCCTGCTCCCGATAATTCCAGCGCTTGCCCTATTTGCACCACACGCGGCAAACCGCTACTGTTTTTTCTTTGGTGATCAGCCACCTCTCAACCACAGGAGCCTTGATGATCACGAACAAGCCGTTCACCTTTGACCGCGTTGTTCGCCTGGCTCTGGCCGGGGGATTAATTTGGGCGGCCGTCCGTCTGCTGGATCATCTCAGCGGAGCGCTCCTTCCCTTTGCCGTGGCCCTGGTGCTGGCCTATCTGCTTGATCCTGCGGCGAGCATGCTGCAACGCCGATTCAAGGGTCGGCGCGGCCCGGCCGTGGTCCTGACGCTGCTCGGATCCCTGATTCTGGCGGGGTTGGCGCTCTGGTTCGTGTTGCCCGTTGTCACGGCCGAGCTTTCCCACATGGGGCGTGTGGTCGCCAATTTTGCCGGGGATTCGAAACTGGCGCAGGCTGCCGCGCAGCGGCTCCCGCCCGATCTTTGGCAGGCGGCGCGGGAATTGCTCCAACGTGAGGAGGTCCGCCGGTTCCTCACTTCGGACGGACTGCTGGACGTGGGCAAACAAATGGCAGCCTATCTTCTTCCCGGCCTTTGGGATGTGGTTGCCGGGGCGTGGCAAGCTGTGCTGGCCCTGTTCGGGCTGCTGATCATCGCCTTGTACGCCCTGTTCCTGTTGCTGGATTTCGACCGGTTGCGCGGAACCTGGCTGGACATGATCCCCCCTCAATGGCGCGAAAGCGTACGCACCACCGTGGACGAATTCGAAGACGGTATGCGTCGCTATTTCCGGGGGCAAACCCTGGTGGCGGGCCTTGTGGGTATTCTCTTTGCCACGGGCTTTGCGCTCATCGGCCTGCCCCTGGGCGTTTTGCTGGGGCTGTTCATCGGCTTGCTGAACATCGTCCCCTATTTGCAAATTTTAGGCATGGTTCCGGCCTTTGCCATGGCCGTACTCCAGGCGCTGGAGCAGGGTCTTGGCTTTTGGGAGGCGTTTTTGCCTGTGGCCGCGGTGTTCGCCGTGGTGCAGGCGCTGCAGGATCTGGTGCTGATACCGCGCATCATGGGGCGCCAAATGGGACTGTCCCCCTGGGTTATTCTGCTCTCCCTTTCCATCTGGGGCCAGCTCCTGGGCTTTCTTGGTTTGCTCATCGCTCTGCCCATGACGGTTCTTTGCCTGACGTGGTGGCGGCGACTCATGCGGCGGGAATACGATTCGTGAAAATGGGAACGAGCTTGGCAGAGCCTTGATATTTCCTGTATGATGTTGTCCGGATCGTCTCCGGGCAAAGGCAGCTCCACCCGGAAGCATGGCACAGCCAAAGGTAAGGATACATTCGTGTTTGCTTCAATACTTTCGTCTTTGAATCGCATACTCCGTGCTGTGTGGGCCTGCCGCACCAGGGAAAAACGCTGCGGTTCAGCCTCGGCTTTTTTGCCCGGCTTGCTGGTCATGGCCGCGCTGGCAGCCCCTGCCACCGTCCCGGAGTCCGGCCATGCGCATACGGCCCTGGCCGCCAAAACCTACCGGGTTCTGCTGATCAGTTCCTATCACCCCGACTATCCTACATTCTATCAGCAAATCGATGGACTGCGGGAAGCTCTGCCCGACCAGGACGTGCGTCTGGACGTGGAATTCATGGACTCCAAGCGCTTTCCCGACCAGAAAAACCTGGAGACTTTCCACACCCTGTTGCAGCACAAATTGTCCCAACTGCCGCCCTATGACGTGGTGGCCACGGCTGACGACAACGCCCTGCAATTCATGCTTGATTACGGGACCGCTCTCTTTGGCGACACGCCCGTGGTTTTCTTCGGCGTGAACAACGCCCGGCGTGCGCAAACCGCTGCGGACCTTCCCAACATCACAGGGGTACGTGAGGCCGCTTCCATCCTGCCGACGGTACAAACCGCAGCCCGCATGCTCCCGGACCTGGACACGATTTACGTGCTCAGCGACGCCACCAACACCGGGCGTGTGGACATGGACAAAACCCTGGATCTGGCCCCGCAAATCGAATCCCTGGGGCTGACCCTGCAGCCTGTCGATCTGAACAGGCTGACCTGGGATCAGGCCATGGAGCAGCTTTCAACGATCGATCCGGCCACGGGTGCCTTGCTGCTGCTCTCCCCCTACCGGGACACCACCGGCCGTACCCTGGCCTTTGACCAGAGCCTTGACCTGATTCTTGAACACTGCCAAGCACCGGTACTCCACCTTTGGGAGCACGGCATGGGCGACGGCATCCTCGGCGGCAAGCTCGTCCGCCAATTCGAGCAGGGACGGCTTGCCGGAACCATGGTCCTGCGCATCCTGCACGGAGAACGTCCGTCCGATATTCCGGTCCTGCCCGGCGACGAAGCCAATCGCTTCGTATTTGACCAGCGCGAGCTGGACCGCCTGGATATCCCGGTCACCCTGCTGCCGACCGACGCGGAACGGCTGTACCGCTCCCCGTCTCTGACCGACACATACTTCTGGCCTCTGATTATCGGGCTGACCATCATTGTCATTCAAGGCTTGATCATGGGGGCGCTGTTTCAAAGCCGCCGCCGACTGCATACCCAGCAGGCCGCGCTGCAGGAAAACGAGGAGCGGTATCGGGCCGTGTTCGAGCACTCTCCCATGGGGTTGGTGCTTGTCTGCCCGGACGGACGCATCAAGCAATGCAATTCCGAGTTTGCGCGGCTCATGGGCGCTCCCATGGACGCGTTGATCGGCTTTGACGCACTAAACAAGACAACCCACCCGGACGTCCGCAAAGCCTTGAGCCAGGCGCTTGAGGGCAGGCATACCTTTTTTGAAGCGCCCTACACCTCGGCCCTGGGCGGCCGCACGCGGCATTTGCGCATGCTTTTCGAACCCCTGGACCTGCACTCGCCGAGCCGGGTTATCGTCATCGTGGAAGACGTAACCCAGCGCAAACTGGATGAGCGGACCCTTCAGGATTATTGCGCTCTGGTGGAACACTCCCAGGAAATCATGGGCGTGGTGGGTGCGGACCATCGCTACCGCATGGTCAACGCGGCTATGCTCGCCCAGCGTGGGATGGAGCGGCACCAGGTGATGGGCCGCCACATGCGTGAAGTGCTCGGCGAAGATGTCTACCAGCAGGTTCTGCCCCGGTTAGAACGCTGCCTGTCCGGGGAACACCTGCGCTTTGATCTGAATCTGGAATACTCCTACCTGGGCAAACGGGATCTGGAGGCCACATACAGCTATATTCCCGGAGAAAACGGACGCAATCCCCGGGTGGCCGCAGTGTTGCGCGATGTCACGGACGTGCGCCGGACCCATGAGGAACTGATCCGGGCCAAGGACCAGGCGGAATCCGCAAACCAGGCCAAATCCGAATTTCTGGCCAACATGAGCCATGAAATCCGCACTCCGCTCAACGGGGTCATGGGCATGCTCCAACTGCTGGATCTCTCCGAGTTGGATGAACATCAGAGCGAATATGTGCTCGCGGCCAAGCAGTCCTGCATGCGGCTCACCAACCTGCTTACGGACATTCTGGACGTGAGCAAGATCGAGGCCGGACGCCTGCCCATCCGCTCCGAGGTGTTCCCTTTGCAGGAGGCCTTGGAGGACGTTCGTGTTCTCTTTGAGGACCGGGCCACGAACAAAGGGTTGTATCTGGATTTCCAACAACAACCGAACCTGCCCGATCTGCTGGTGGGCGACTCCACCCGGTTGCGGCAGGTGTTGTTCAACCTGGTGGGCAACGCGGTTAAATTCACCCGCAAGGGCGGCGTGCGCCTCACCGTCAGCCTGCAAAGCGAATCCCCCGAGGGCGTTCGCCTGCTCTTCTGCGTGACCGACACGGGCATCGGAATTGCCGATGAACAGATCGACCATGTCTTCCAGGTCTTCACCCAGGTGGACGGCACGTACCGCCGCTCCTACCAGGGTGCCGGGCTGGGGCTGCCCATCGTCAAGCGCATCGTCACCCTCATGGACGGCAACCTGGCCGTGGAAAGCGAGCCAGGCAAAGGGTCGGCCTTTTATTGCAGCCTGCCCTTCGCCCTGCCCGAAGCGGACCGCCGCTGCCCGGAGCAACATGAAACCGCCCCCTCCTGCGAGCACTGCCAGGGCGGACGCGCCCTGGTGGCGGAGGACGATGAGATCAACCGATTCGTGCTCCGTCGGCTGCTCTCCAAACTCGGCATGGAGGTGCTGGACGCCGAGGACGGGGACGAGGCCTTGGAACTGCTGCGCAAACAAGCCTGTGACATCGTGATCCTGGACATTCAAATGCCGCGCATGAGCGGGGAGGAAGTGCTCCATACCCTGCGGAACGATCCGGCCTTCGGCCACCTGTCCGAAATTCCCGTGCTGGCGGTGACGGCCCATGCCATGCCCGGGGACAAGGAACGCTTCCTGGAGGCCGGAGCCACGCGCTACCTTGCCAAACCTTTGGACAACACCACCCTGATCAAGACCGTACAGGACGTGCTGCGCCCTGCCCGGCAGCGGCAATAAACGACCGAATCAGACCCATAAAAAAAGCGGAGCAACTGGCAAGCTGTTCCGCTTTTTTTGTTCTCTTGTTTTTCCCGGTATTCCTGCCGGAGCGTGCAGCCCCCGGGCCAGCGCGCTACAACACGGCGTTGAAGAGCCAGCCCACCAGCAGGATGCCGCCCCCCACCACGGACACGAACACGGCCAGCAACCGGCCCGTAAGAACCCGGCGAAGGATCAGCATTTCCGGCAGCGACAAGGCAATCACGCTCATCATAAAGGCCAGCGCCGTCCCCAGGGCCGCCCCCTTGCCAATGAGCGCCTCCAGCACGGGAATCACTCCCGCGGCATTGGTATACATGGGAATGCCCATGACCACGGCCGCCGGCACCGACCACCACGCGGAGCGCCCCATCAACCCGGCCATGAAATCTTCGGGAACATACCCGTGGATCACCGCGCCCACACCAATGCCCAGGACCACGTACAGCCAGACCCGGCCCACGATTTCCCGCACGGCACCAATACCTGCGTCGATGCGTTCGGACCAATCGGGCCGACGTTGCGCGCCGGGACCGCCATTCATGGCCAGTTGCTTGCGCACCCAGGGCTGCAACCAGCCCTCCAGCCGCAACCGCCCGATGACAAATCCCGCGATCACAGCCAAAACCAATCCGGTTCCGGCGTAGAGCAGGGCCACCCGCCACCCGAACATGCCCAGGAGCATGGCCAGGGCCACTTCATTGACCATGGGCGCGCTGATCAAGAAGGAAAAGGTCACGCCCAGCGGCACCCCGGCCGTGACAAAGCCCACGAACAACGGCACCGCGGAACAGGAACAAAACGGCGTAAGTACGCCCAGGCCGGCGGCCAGCACATTGCCCACCACCTCGGTACGCCCCGCCAACACACGGCGCGTGGCCTCGGGCGTAAAGAACGTCCGCAGCACGCCCACGCCGTATACGATGAGCACCAACAACAAAAAAACTTTGGGCGTATCGTAGACAAAAAACCGCACGGACTCGCCCAGCGGAGTGCTCGTCTGCAAGCCGAGCACCCGGGTGGTGAACCAGCGGGCAAAAGGCTCCAGATACATGTAAACCGGAACCCACAGCCCCAAGCCCAACACCAGAAAAAGCAATCGGCCGCGCAATCCCAAGCGGTCCGCGCCGGGTTGCCTCGGCGCGGACCCGGCGTCCATACAAGCGCACCCCCCGGTTTCGGGTTTGGGGGACGGGTTGCCCGTCTCCCGCGCCTGCCGGTTCAAATCATCCATCAAGTCCTGCATGGTCGCCTCCCCTCTCGGAATCCGGTGACAATTGCAACTCCAGGCATTGCAGAAAACCGATCACACACGGCAATCGAAGCCGATAGTACATCCAGGTTCCGCGCTTTTCGCCTTCCACGATACCGGCACTGCGCAACACGCCCAGATGCCGTGACACCGTGGACATATCCAGCCCCACGACATCGCGTAACGCGCAGACGCATTGTTCTCCCCCGCCCAGCGCACGCACCATGCGTAAACGGGCCGGATGCCCCAGCGCCTTGAAAGCCGCTGCCTGCCGCTCCATTGTTGTCCTCCGGTTCGTCAATGTTTTCTCTGCTGCAACTGTTTTGCTGCCGCAGCCTTATTTGCATATTTTGCCAAATAGACAAATTGGCACGTCTTGGCAATGGTTTTTTTGACAACTTAATTTTCATCTTGACAACCTGCTTGTCATTTGAAACAACCAGCATGTCGAGCCGGACCTTCATGGACCGGAAGCGCAATCACCACACAACAAGGAGAATCGCCATGCAGGACGAGACCATACAAAACGGTCTGAACCGGAATTCCGATTTTGCTGCCAGGAAAACGCCCAAATCTCCCGGAATAAAAATCATGCCGCCCACGGTCTTTTATTGTTGTCTGCTCCTGGGAATCGGTCTGGAGTGGCTGCTTCCCACGTCCTTTTCCATGACGGCGGCCTGGCGCCTTGGCCTGGGCGTTGCCCTGGGGGGAGCCGGCTTCACATTCATGATGTACGGCCACGAACGATTCAAACGGCTCGGCACCAATGTCCGCACCAACCTTCCGGCCAAGCGCCTTGTGCGCGGCGGCGCGTACCGGTACAGTCGCAATCCCATGTATGTGGGCGGTTCCGCATTGTATCTGGGGCTGGCCCTCTGCGCGAACAGCCTTTGGATGGCGGCAAGCTGGCTGCCGTTGGGCGGCTTTCTTGCGCTGTACGTGGTGCCGAAGGAAGAAACCTACATGCTGGCGCGTTTCGGGGAAGCCTATGCGGCCTATTGTGACGCTGTGCGAAGGTGGTTGTAGCGGTGACGGAAGGACGGGTACCCATGGATGGAATTGATCGGGAACGGGGCAAAGAACTGCACGATTTGTTTCGGGAAGTTTTCCTTCTCCGCGACGTGTTGGAGCAGGTCATGGAGCAGACGCATGTCCAGGCTGGATTGAGCACGCCCAAGGCGCGGATACTTCGCACTCTAGCCGAGGAAGGACCGGCCACCGTACCGGACCTGGCGCGGGCTCTGAATGTTTCCCGACAGTTCGTTCTCAAAACATGCAACGAACTTTGCACAGATCAGTACATTGAATTTATGGATAATCCCCGTCATAAAACTTCTAAGCTGGCATCTTGTACGCAGCAGGGAATCGCGGCTCGTAACGCCTTTCGCGCCCAGGAAAACAGCCTCATTGCCCGGGCGCTGCCCCATGCGGATCGTGACGAAATCCGAGCCGCCACCCGCCTGCTTCACATTCTGACCACACAGATTCGGAACCGGTCCCCTGCCGGGGATTGAGCCGTTTGCCGAAGTCAGGGCCGGGTCAACGCTTGCTACCTGTGGAAAACAGTTCGAGGCTCCGTGCGGAGCCTCGAACATTCGTCGATGAGGAATGAAGGGGGATGGTTTGGCGGCGGTTTAGCCTGCCTGAATTTCGATCTTTTTCGGGAGCGCCTTTTCCGCCTTGGGCAGATGCAGCGAGAGCACTCCATTGGTCAGATTTGCTTTGATTCCTTCCTTGTCCACCAGGTCGGAGACGGAAATCACCCTGGAGTATTCCACAGGGCCGAATTCCACATCCGCATACCGTTCTTCCTGCGAACCGATCTCCGCGGTTTTGGCGCTCACGGCCAGCTCATTGTCCTGGAGATCCAATACCAAATCTTCCCGGCGTACGCCCGGAATATCCATGAACACATGATACCCGTCCTCGCGTTCCAGGATGTCCGTGGCCGGACGGATCTTTTGCAACGGTTTTTCCTCTCTGGCTTTCACTTCGTTCTGCATATCGCACCTCCCGAGATGGACGACGGCTGTACCGGGCCGGGAGACTTTTCTGCCCGCCGCGCTCCGGCACCGTCGAAAACTAGGGGTTCTGGGAATGGACTCAGGACGCTTCAATGCTGATGCGGCGCGGACGCGCCTCTTCCGCACGTGGCAGCGTTACGGTGAGCACGCCGTCCCTGAGGGTGGCCTTGATCTTCTCGCGGTCCACCGGGACATTGAGCCGCACCACGCGCTGAAAAGTACCCACGGGCCGCTCCTGCCGATAGAACTTGCCTTCCTCGGCCCGGCGCTCTCCCTTGATCACCAGACTCTTGTCCGTAAGGGTCAGCTCCAGGTCGTCCATGCTCATGCCCGGAACCTGGCAGCGCACATGCAATGCCTGCTCATCCTCGCTGATGTTCAGGGGCGGATAGGCCATGCGCCGGTACTCCGGGGCCGTGCTTTTGATCAGGTCGTCGAACAGCCGGTCCCAACGACCGGAATACGGGTATAACGTATTGAAGTCCAACATCATGTCAAACCTCCTTTGTTGCGGTTGCCTGGGATACAAAGTAGACACGCCCGACAAGTTGTCAACAGGGGGTGTGTAAAAAAAATCGCCTCCCCAAAGGAAGGCGATGTAGCAGGACCGGAAGCGTGTTCCCAATCCGCAATCGGCTCAGTCCGCAGCGTGTCGCTTGCGAAGCGCCGCCTACAAAACGTCAGCTCTCCCGGCTGCCTTCCCACTGCTCATCCGGAATACGCTCCTCCACGAGCATGACCGGGATATCCTCCCGCACGGGATACACGCCCATACATTCAGGGCAGCGCAGACCGTCCTGCTTCGGGCAGGGGGTCAACGGTCCCTTGCATTCCGGACAGACCAGCAACTCCAACAATTCCTGATTCAAACTCATGACGGCTCCTCGGATTGATCATCATCCTTCGTATGCACGGCCTCTGGTGATTCGGTGTCCACGGGATCGTCTGTTCCCTCGTGGTCCGTTTTTCTGAGGCACTCGATATAGCTCTCCAAAAGATCCTGGGCCTTGGGGCTTTCCACGGGCCGGGAAAACATAAAGCCCTGCACATCGTCGCACTGCATGTTCCGGAGCATCTGGAACTGATCCTGTTCCTCCACGCCCTCGGCCACCACGCGAAGCCCCAGATTGCGGGCCAGGGAAATAATCGTGCTCACGATCTTGCGGCTTTCTTCCTCATTCTGATCACCGCTGATAAAGGATCGGTCGATCTTCAAATAGTCCACCGGGAATCGCTGCAAATAGGAAAGCGAGGAATATCCCGTGCCGAAATCGTCGATCATGAGCTTGATTCCCAGCTCTTTGAGCCGCCGCAGCTTGGCCGCTGCCGCGTCCGCCTCGCGCATGAGCACGCTCTCCGTAATCTCCAGCTTGAGGAAACAGGGCGAAAGCCCCTCGCGCTCCAATGTCTCACGAATGAATTCCACCAGGTCGGGCTGGGAAAACTGCCGGGCAGAAATATTCACGCTCATGCTCACATCGTCGCCGCAGGTGGCTCCGCTCCGCCAGGAGGCCATCTGACGGCAGGCCTCCCGGATCACCCATCGGCCCAGGGGAATGATCAGCCCGGTTTCCTCGGCCAGGGGGATGAACTCCTGCGGCCCGAGCAGCCCCCGCTCGGGATGCTCCCAGCGGGCCAGCGCCTCGAATCCCTGCAACGCCCCGTCGGTTGCCGAATAGATGGGCTGGTAGTGCAGCACGAAACGCCCGTCGTCAAGATCACGACGCATTTCCGCTTCCAACCGGCCGAGCCGGGCGGCCTGGGCATGCATGCGCCGGTTGAACACCAGCCGGGGACGGTTGCGCTCCTTGGCCTGATACATGGCAATATCCGCATCGCGCAGAATATCCTCGGCCCGTTCGTACCCCCTGGTATCCAACACAATGCCGATGCTGGCGCCGGTATGCATTTCCTGGCCGTCCAGCACCACCGGTTCATCAAGCAGCTTGGTGATCCGATCCGTCACCTGGATCACTTCCCGGGGGCTGTCGAACTCCTCCAGCAGCACCGCGAATTCGTCCCCGCCCAGGCGGGCCACGGTGTCCACGGTGCGGATGCAGGAAAGCAGGCGCAGGCCCGTACTCACCAGCAGCTGGTCCCCGGCTTGGTGACCATGGGTGTCGTTGATGCGCTTGAAGCGGTTCAGGTCGATCATCAGTGCCGCGAAGTGATAATCCTCACGACGTTTGCGGCGCTCCAGGGCATGCGCGAGGCGTTCCATATACAGGGACCGGTTGGGCAAGGCGGTCAGGGCGTCATGGAAGGCCTGATGCGCCAATTGCCGCTCAAAGCTCTTTCGTTCGGTAATGTCCTGATAAATGTAATAGGCTCCGGCCGGTTCGCCGTCGCGCAAAAAGGGATACCCCACCACGGAAACCGGGACATCCTTGCCCGAGGCGTGGCGGCGCGTGGTTTCCTTGTGTACGCTGCGGCCGCGAAAAATGCTGTCCTGAAACGCCTTGCTTTCGTTATATAATTTTTCCGGCACCAGGAGCAGCCGCGCCCGCCCCCCGCGCAATGCCTCGATTTCGTGTCCGAACATCTCGGTAAAGCCTGGATTGGCGTCCAGAATCAGCCCGTCCTCGTCCACCAGCAAAATGCCCAAGGGCGAGCGCTCAAACAACTGCTGGAAATGGGCGCGCTGGCTCGCCGCCTCCAACTCGGCCATGCGCCGCTGCGTCACATCCATGGCCGAACCTTCGTACCGGAGCGGACTGCCCGCCTCGTCGCGCACCACGCGCGCGCTGAGCGACAACCAGACCACGTTGCCGTCCGATTGCCGGACCATGGCCTCAAACCCGGAAACCCTGTCCCGCTCTTCCAGCGCATCCAAAAATGCGTCCCGCACCTCGGGAACCGTGAAAAAACCTTGGTCCACGCTCGGCACATGCCGCAACATGTCCTCGGCATCCCGACGTCCCACCATGGATGCCATGGCCGGGTTCACGGTCAGAAACCGGCCCTCGGGCGACAGCTGGAACAGTCCTTCCACCGCGTTTTCAAAAATACCGCGATAGCGCTCCTCGGCGCGGCGGGTTTCCTCTTCGGCTTCCAACCGATCCGTGATGTCCTCGAACATCTCAATAACGGACCCGATTTCCCCGGAGATATCCCGCACCGGACTGGCAATGACCCGAAAGCGACGCTCCCGGCCCTGGACGCGCAATGTTCCGACCCGCTCATGATTTTCCCCGTCCTGAAACGTCTCACGGACCACGCAGGTTTCGCACATGGCACCGCTCAGGGGCTTTCCCGTGCCGCAGGGCGGGTACCCCTCCGCTTCCAGCATGGGGAACCATTGCAGCATCTGCCGGTTCACTGCCTTGACGTTCAGGGAGGAGTCCAGCAGGGCCACGCCCGTGGTGATGTTGTCCACCAGACTGCGGTAGAGTCGTTCCTGCTCACCCAGAGCGCGCAGCAACGACTCCCGCTGTTTCGCGTCGCGCCGTTCGCGGCGTTGCACCCGGCGGGCCTGGAGCGCAATGTATCCGGTGAACCCCAACCCAACGGTGAGAATAACCAGCGTCACATAGAGTAGTCCCCGGTGGTGGGCCGCAATCTGGGCCTGAATGTCGTCCAGGTAAACGCCCGTACCCACGATCCAGCCCCAGGGGGCGTACGCTTTGACGTAGGAAACCTTGTCCACCACCCGCTCGGATTCGTTGTTCCATTGCCAGCGATACGCCACGAATCCCTGGCCCTGCTCCCGGGCCACATCCGCAAAGCGCTGAAAAAGACGGGTGCCCTGGTCGTCGCTGAACTCGGAAAGATCCTGTCCCTCCAGTTCCGCACGGTAGGGGTGCATGACCAGCCGGGCGTTCATGTCGCTGATCCAAAAATAGTGTTCGTCGTTGGGTCCGTAGCGCATGCTGCGGATTTGGCGGCGGGCGGCCTCGCGCGCCTCTGTGGGGCTGAGGCGCCCGGTCTGTTCCAGACGGCCGTAGGAAACGAGCACGGCGTGAGCGGCCTGGGTCAGCTTTCGGCAGGCCTCCCGGCTTTGTTCCACATGGCTTTCTTCCAGCGCGGGCAAAAAGAACAAATGCATGGCACCGAAGAACAACCCCACTGTCAGCAGCATGGGCAAAATCAGGCGCCAGTGTCGGGTCACGGGCCGGGAGGTGGAATCGTACGGTTGCTTCATGGTCTGTCCGTTGCCAGCATTGCTTTGCCGACTGTATCAAATTAGCCGAGCGCTCGTCCGAGGGCAAGCGGAATATTTCAGCATTTCTCCCTTTTTTGGGTTCTGGTTTCCGCCATGGCGCATCTTTTCATGCCGTGCCATGCCCTGTTCGGCATCATTTTGGGTTTGTCACCCGCTCCACAGACATCGGCCCAAGCCCCGGCATGCATACCCGGACGCGCTTAGAAACTTACCGAAAACTTTTCGATTTACACTTCTAAAATTCCTTTTTTTCAGCGCGTTAAATTCATCATGGCAGTGCTTGCCGCCCAAACCGGGATTGACCGTTATACAAAAAAAACATACCCTGAGCTTGCATACTCCAGGCACTGGGTACGGGGCCACGGAGGAAAGGAGCCTGCGCATGGACGGATACAAACGATGGATCGTTCTTGGATGCCTGCTTGTCGTTGCCGGCTACTTTCTGCCCTGGCTTCCCGCCACGACCGGCCCTGCCACCGGATTTGACTACCTCGCCACCTCCCTCACCATCCTGCAAACCCTGTCCACGGACATCAGCGTTGACAACCTGCCGCTGGCCCTGGCCGCAGCCTTGATCCTCCTGCCAGGACTGGGCGCGGTACTCTCGTTTCTCTATTGCATGATCAAGCCGCTGAACCGGAACGGCGGCATCGGCACCCTGCTCTTTCTCCTGCCCGCGCTGAGTCTGGCCGCTGCGCACGGGCTGGCCTTTACCGGTCTGCAACTTCCCGGATTCGAGACCGTTACCCGCCTGTTCAACACCTTGCCCTCCATCTATCAACATCTCACGGAAGCAACGGGCATCGCGTGCATTGTTCTCGGCGCGGCGCTCATGTTCCTGGCCCGCCTGGCCCGCGGCCCCGCCAAACGCTCCGCCCTGCGCTGAAGGCCTTCGGTCCTTGCCCTTGCCCCCGGGCATGTTGTATTCCAATCTCCGGAACACTGGGATCGGCTCTTTTCATCCGCCTCTCGGAAGAAAGGCACTCCCTGATCCTTACCTTCCTCCAACCCATTGCCAAGGATCCTTCATGACCATTGACCTGCACACCCATACCACGGCCTCCGACGGAACCCTCACCCCCCGTGAGCTGGTGGCCCTGGCCAAAAAAACCAAGCTCACGGCCGTGGCCGTCACCGACCACGACACCCTGGACGGCCTGCAGGAAGCATTGGACGCCGGGAAAGAGCTGGATCAGCAAGTTATTCCCGGATGCGAACTCTCCGTGGGCGAAGGCAAACAGTCCATGCACATCGTGGGACTCTGGCTCAAGCCGGAATCTCCCAACCTGCGTGAATCCCTTAATTTCGTCATCCAGGAGCGGGGCAACCGGAACCATAAGATCATCGCCAAACTCAATGCACTCGGCCTGGACATCACCTACGACGAGGTCAAGGCGCTGGCCGGTGGAACCGTCGGCCGCCCGCACATGGCCCAAGCCCTGGTAGCCAAAAAAGCCGTTCCCACCGTGACCGAAGCTTTTGCCAAATACCTCGGCAACGACGGCGCCGCATACGTGCCGCGCACCCGGCTGACTCCGGCCAAAGCGCTGGAACTGCTCCGCGCCGAAGGAGCCACCCCCATCCTCGCCCATCCGTATCTGCTGGGGCTGCCCCTCAGCGCCCTGGAAACCCGCCTGCGGGAACTCATGGACCTGGGGCTTGAAGGAATGGAAGTCTACTACACCGAACACCCCAACGACATCCGCCGGGCTTACCGAGGACTTGCCGACAAACTCGGACTGCTCGTCAGCGGCGGTTCCGACTTCCACGGCTCCGTGAAACCGGGCATCCACCTGGGACGCGGCAAAGGGGATTTGTACGTGGACGACGAACTGCTCGACACAATGAAAAAACATCGCCGGGAGCGGGGACTATGGACCTGAATACCGCCCGGGAGCCGGAACTGCTGGTTCCCGCCGGCAACATGGAAAAACTCGAAACCGCCGTGCTGTACGGCGCCGATGCCGTCTACCTCGGGGGCAACGCCCTGAACCTGCGCACCGGAGCGGGCTTTGACGACTCCAACCTGGAAAAGGCCTTTACCTATGCCAGAAACCACGGCGTAAAAGCCTATTATCTGCTCAACGCCTACCCCAGGGAACCGCAACTCCGCCACGTGGAAACGCAACTGGACATGCTCCAAAAACTGCATGCCCTGGGACGCGGACCCGACGGCGTCATCGCGGCTGATCCCGGCGTGATCCGCCGGTTGCGCAAACGCCTGCCCGAACTCCCCTTGCACGTCAGCACCCAGGCCAACACCATGAACAGCGAGGCAGCCTTGTTCTGGCGCGACCAAGGCGCACGCCGCGTCAACCTGGCCCGCGAGATGCGCTCCGAAGAGCTGAAGGAATTGCTTGCCGTCTGCCGCCGACTGGACCCGCCTCTGGAGGTGGAAATCTTTATCCATGGCGCCCAATGCATGGCCCTCTCCGGCAGATGCTACATGTCCGCCTACCTCAACGACCGACCAGGCAATTCCGGGCAGTGTTCCCACCCCTGCCGCTACGACTACCGCGTCACCGGTTTGCGCGTGGAAGAGGAAACCCGCAAGGGCCGGCCCATGTGGGAGCTGGAAGAACGGGACGACGGCGTCGGGGAGCAGTTCACGCAATTTTTCGCCGCGGAAGACCTTTGCCTGCTGCATTACCTGGACTGGATGCGGCGCATGGGCGTCTGCGCACTGAAAATCGAAGGACGAAACAAAAGCTCCGCCTATCTCGCACAGGTCACGGATGCCTATGCCTCGGCCCTGCGCCACCTGCGCGAAGGCCAGTCCCGCTTTCACCCCGAGACCTACCTTGCCGAACTGGTCAATACGGCGTCGCGCCCCCTTTCGCGAGGGTTTTTCGACGAAAGCGAACACGCAGCCCTGGCACAGCCGCCTGCCGCCGAGTATGCCCGGCCTGTTTTGGCCCGCATTGAGGCTGATCTCGGAAACGGACGCTGGCGCGTGGAAGTAAAACACCGCTGGGACGTGCTCGGCTTTGCCGTGGAAATGCTCGTCCCCGGGCTGGAACGCCCCGGCCTGGCCGTGGAGGAATTCGGCCTGGAAAACGAACAGGGCGAAGCGCTCTCCGTGGTGCACCCCGGTCAAAAGGCTCTGCTGCACTGCGACCGGCCCGAACTGCGCAAAGGCATGTTTTTCCGCAAAGCCTGGACATTTGATCTCTAGCAGGAATCCGACTTTCTTTTTTTCGAGGGCATCCAAAAACAGCCCGCCAACGCAAGGAGAAACCGCTCATGACTCGCAACAATACCCCCGCAACCCACCGGCTCCAACCATGGACAGCCCTTGTGCCGGTCCTGTTGCTTCTGCTGCTTCCCCTTTCCGCCGCCGCCACCCAGCAAAACAGCATCCCACTGCAAACCGGACAGTCCGACTTTTTCGAACAGGCTACAAAAGACGGCGTTCCCGCTGATTTCCTCGCTGCACGCAGCGTGACAGCACGCATGGTCCAGTATAAACGCCCCCTCGTGGACATGCTCTCCGAACTACAGGGCCAAATCGCCTACAAACCCCTGACAAACGGACACGCGCTCCTGCAACGCATCTACGACCCGGAACAAGGTCAAATGCAGGATGTGGAATATCGCTTCGTGCACCACCCGGAAAACAAAGAAGCCGAACTTACCGATGTCCTGCTCAACGGACAGATTCTGGATAATTTCGACTTTTACCATTTTGCGGATGAACTGGGCCGCCCCAAACGGCCGTAGCCCGGGAAGAAAAAGGCATGCCTCCGGCGGCCAGGAGGCCCGCGGCCCCCTGGACCCCCATTTACCGGTCTCGCGCTGCGCGCGGCCGGGGGCGTGGGGTGGGATGGAGTCCGGGGAGTGGCAAGGCGGAGCAGCGCGGCGGCGCGATCTCATGTTGCCGCGATTTCCGGGATGGCTCCGCCCTCCCGAAACTCGCGGCAACGGTGCGCCCCCAAAAGCAAAGGAACGGCTTCGGCCGTTCCTTTGCTTTTGGGGAGGGGGAAA
>NZ_FUYC01000028.1 GCF_900167125.1 Paucidesulfovibrio gracilis DSM 16080 | reverse complement strand
AGGCCTGGAGCCAATAAAAGTCTTTGGAAAGGGGGTCCAGGGGGAAGAACCTTTCTTCAGAAAGGTTTTCCCCCTGGTCGCCGAAGGCTATTCTCTTTTCTCTGTTATTTCAGCTTTCCACGTCGTATCCAGCCTGTTCCACGCTTTGCCGGATCAGGGCGTCTTTTTCATCATCCGCAGCGTAGGTCACGCGGCCTGTGTCCAGGTTCACGGTCACATTTTCCACGCCGTCCACATCCTGCACGGCTTTGGTCACGGCGGCTCGGCAGTGTTCGCAGCTCATGCCTTTCACGGTGATCTGTTTTTCCTGCATCAGGATTCCTCCGATGTTGAGGTTGTGGTCTTTTTTTCTTTAAACGAGCGCAAACGCAGGGCATTGGACACCACGGTCACGGAACTCATGGCCATGGCCGTACCCGCGATCATGGGATTGAGACCCGGCCCGCCGAAGAGGATCAACACACCGGCGGCCACGGGGATGCCCAGGACATTGAATGCAAAGGCCCAAAACAGGTTTTGCCGAATATTGCGCATCACGCTCCGGGAGAGTTCCAGAGCGGTGAGCAGTCCGTCCAGGCCGCCGCGCAGCAACACCACGTCCCCGGCTTCCACGGCGGAGTCGATGCCGGACCCCATGGCAATGCCCACGTCGGCGCGAGCCAGGGCCGGAGCGTCGTTGACCCCGTCCCCCACCATGGCGATACGCCCGTGCCGTTGCAGATCGGCCACGGCATCGGCTTTATCTCCGGGCAGGATGCGGGCGCGTACCTCATCAATGCCCAATTGTCCGGCCACGGCCCTGGCAGCAGGTTCGGCGTCGCCTGTGAGCATAACGGTACGGATGCCCAGGCCGTGTACCTTTTTCAGCACTTCCGCGCTTTCCTGTCGCGGGGTGTCTGCCAGGGCAAGCACGGCCGCCAGCGTACCATCCACAGCCAGATAAAGCGCGGTTTTGCCCTGCCCGGCGTATTGTTCAGCCGCTTCCGTGGCGGCAGGGGCAAGGCTGACATTTTGTTCCTGCAACAGCTCGCGGTTGCCCAGGAGCACGTCCCGGACACCGTCGCCGTCGTGGTCCTGAATTTGGGCATGGACGCCCCTTCCGGGTACGGAATCAAAGGATTTCGTCTGAGGAAGAGTCATTCCGCGTTCCTCAGCAGCCTTGAGCACGGCCAGGGCCAGCGGGTGTTCGCTTTGCGACTCTGCGGCCGCGGCCAGGGCCAACGCCTGTTCCTCTTGGGAAGCGGCATCGGCCTGTTCCGGAGTCCAAATGCCGTCCACCGTGGGTTCGCCCCGGGTCAGGGTGCCGGTTTTGTCAAAAGCGATGGTGCGTATCTCACTCAGAGCCTGCAAGGATTCTCCGCCTTTAACGAGGACACCCAGCTGAGCACCCCGGCCCGTACCGACCATGATGGACATGGGCGTGGCCAACCCCATGGCGCAGGGGCAGGCAATGACCATCACGGCAACGAAGATACGCAGGGAAAAAGCGAAGTCCGCACCGCCCACAACATACCAGGCCAATCCCGCAAGCACGGCAATGCTCATGACCGCAGGAACGAAATAGAAGCTGACCTTATCCGCAAGGCTGGCAATGGGGGCTTTGGACCCTTGGGCGCGGCGCACCATTTCCACAATGCGGGCCAGGGTGGTTTCCGAGCCGACACGCTGGGCGCGCATGAGCAGGCTTCCGGTGGTGTTCAGCGAGCCGCCGGTAAGCGTGTCGCCCGGTTCCTTGGTCACGGGCAGAGGTTCGCCGGTGAGCATGGACTCGTCCACGCCGGAGCGTCCCTCCACCACTTCGCCGTCCACGGGGATGCGTGTACCGGGCCGGATGCGCACCAGGTCGCCGGGCTGCACGTCCTGGGCGGGCACCTCGTTTTCTTTTCCGTCCTGCACCACCAGGGCCGTGTCCGGCGAAAGATTCATCAGCGACCGGATGGCCTCGGAAGTACGCATCTTGGAACGCGCTTCAAAATACTTTCCCAGGGAGATCAAGGCGATCAGCACTGCCGCGGATTCGAAATACAGATCCATGGCCTTGGCCACAGGGTCGAATCCATAGGCCCGGCCCAGGGCGATTTCCACGGTGTTCCACACGGAATAGAGAAATGCGGCCCCCGTCCCCACCGCCACCAGGGAATCCATGTTGGGTCCGCCGCGCAGCAAGGCGGGAATGCCGATGGTGTAGAAGAATCGCCCGGACCAGAGCACAGGCAGGGTCAACGCCAGTTGCAGCAAGGCGAAATTCAGGGGCGAGTGCATGGGATCCAGGAACCCAGGCAGGGGCATGCCCCACATGTGTCCCATGGAAACCACGAGCAGAGGCAAGGCAAAAAGAAACGCCGGTATGAGCCGATTACGGCGATGACGCAGGTCTTCGGCCATTTCGCGGCGGCGCTCCTCAAACAAATCCTCACCGGTCTGTTCCCGGCTTTCATACCCTGCGTCGCGGATGGCCTTGCGGATATCGGCGCGGGAAATGGTCGCGGGGTCAAACTGGATGGTGCCGGTATTATCGGCCAGGCTGACGTCGGCTTCGTCCACGCCGGGCAGGTTGCGCACGGTGCGTTCCACGCGGGCCACGCATGCGGCGCAATGCATGCCCTGGATGTCCAGCCGCAGGCTGTCATGATGCGCGGCGGCCGGTTCGGGCAGGTCCACGCCGAATCCCAGGCGGGACACGGATTCTTCGATCTGTTCGCGGTCTACGGTTTCCGGATCGTACTCCAGGCTCATGCTTTCCCCGGCCAGACTGACCGAGACCGAAGCCACGCCAGGAGTCTTGCCCAGCACGCGTTCGATGCGTGCGGCGCAGGCACCGCAATGCATTCCCCGCACCTGGGCCTGAACCTGTACGTTGGCGCCGGTGGCCTGTCCGCTTCCCGGTCCGCCGGGCAGGGATTCAGCGGCGCGTTGCACCTCCTGAGCCGAAGGCTTCGTGGGCGCGCTTTTTGGTGGATTGTTGGAACCCGAATCGGTCATGCCCTCTGTCTCCTTGTTGGCGTGGCTGCAAGGCCGGCGTGAATAGCGGTCCGCAGTATGAAAAAATACCTATTTTAAATGGGATTGCAACCCGGGAGGGTCACGCTGGAAACTTTTTGATGGTAATGACTTTCGTTTTCATTTGCAATCCATTCTGAAAAAAGTCGAATCAGCTGTGAAAATGTTCGTTCTTCATCGCATAACGAACATCTTGTGGAAAATCCTGTTCGTTCCTTGTGCGCTTACGGTTCATTCTTTTGTTCCTTGCTTGTTCATTTTGTCGGCTTGAATCGGCAAATGTTCATAAACAAGTTAACATGCTCAAATAATATCTAAAAACAGCAACGCAAGAATGGTTCTTCCGGCTCTGCTTCATGGTTCCTCCGGATTTGGTCCACGAATGCACGGTCCTTCGCCATTCCAGGCCGCCTGCCTTTTGCCCCGCCATGAGAGCCTTGCCGCCAGATAAACCGGGGAGATCGTTCCCGTGCGGCAGCCGCCATTGCGCAAAATCCCGCTCCACTGTGCAGCAGTGGGACACCCGCCCCACAAAGCCACGCCCTCAAAAGCACGCAACAGGCCAATTTTACACACTATGCCAGTACGGCACACAGCTTGCTTCCGTACATGAGCAATCGGTACATAGGGATGGACAACTTGCCATACAACAGGTTCCTTCCTATACTCTGTGTATGGCCCTTCTGAAATAATCGACTGGTCCGTGTGGCAACGGTCCACGGCTCCAGAAGCCTGACACGGCTTTGGTCCCGATGCAGCCGAAAGCCACCCGCCGCACAAGCAGGCGGAGGCCGAACAAAACCATTATCCCGGGCGGACCATGCCGGGTCAGTCAAGGAGGCTTGATCATGAAAAAGGCAATGTTGATTCTCGTCATGCTGGTGTTTTTGGCGGGCTGTGCCAACAAGGCCCAGCAGGGAGCGGCCACGGGCGGCTTGCTCGGAGCCACCGTTGGAGCGCTCACCGCCGGTAACAAGGTCCAGGGCGCGGCCATCGGTGCCGGTCTCGGCATTCTCCTGGGCTACATCGTGGGCAACGAGTGGGACAAGTATGACCAACAACGGCTGAACAATACCATGGAGACCGCGCCCTCCGGTCATACCAGCACCTGGCGCAACCCCGATACCGGCGCCTATTACGAGGCCACTCCCCAGCCCGCATACTACGAAGAGGATCGGATCTACCGCGACGTGGAAATGAAGGCCGTGGTGGACGGCAAGGAAGAGACCGTCAAGGCCAAGGCCTACCGCAACCCGGACGGCACCTGGACCCTGGTGGAATAGCTCCTCCGCCTCTTTGACCGCATCCGCCGACATTGTCCGTGTCCTCGGTCCGTTTGCAGACCGGGGACACGGAATCCCTCTTGTCCGCCCCCCGGGGGGACCAGGGAAAAATCCTTTGCCCCGAACCGCTTCCTCCGTATACTCACTCCCATGAAAATGTTGACCACTCCCCGCATGGAACGCTGCATCGGCTGCCATGCCTGTTCCCTGGCCTGCGCCCGGCTGGTGCACGGTCGTATTTCCTGGGATACGGCAGGCATCCGCATCAAAAGTTCCGGCGGCCTTTCCACGGGATTCGAGGCCCGCGTCTGTGTGGCCTGCGACCCGGCGTACTGCGCCCAGGCCTGCCCCACAGGGGCCATGACCCAACGTCGCGGCGGCGGCGTCATCGTCAAAAAGAAACTCTGCATCCGTTGCGGCGAATGCGCCCGGGCCTGCCCCGTGGACGCCATTCACCTGGATCAAACCGGCCAGCCCTTTGTCTGCATCCATTGCGGACGGTGTGTTTCCTTCTGCCCGCACGACTGTTTGGAACTGGTGGACGTGGATACCCCGGCCAAGGAGAACGCTCCCGGACCGGACCGGGACAGTGCAACGGAAAAGGAGACCTCATGAAATCCCTTCTTCCCGGATCCCCGGTGCGCGACCACTTCCGCGTGCTGGTGTCGGACCTGACCTCGGGCCGCTCTCGCGTGGAAGAGGTGGACGGACGCGATGCCGTGGCGGGCGGCAGCGGATTGGCCGCACTCCTTTTCGGCAAATACGGCCGGTTCGATCAGCCCTGGGACCATCCGGACCAACCCCTGATTTTTGCGGTGGGTCCGCTCACCGGCCTGTTCCCGCTCATGAGCAAAACCGTGGCCGCGTTCCGCTCCCCCTACCATGATCAATACACCGAAACCCACGCCGGCGGCCGCTCGGCACTATGCCTGGCCTTTGCCGGATACGACGCCCTGGTGATCACGGGCCGGGCCGCGCACCTGAGCTGCCTGTGTGTGGGATCGCAGCGCGTGGAGCAGCGCGATGTCCGTTGGATGCAGGGCTGGGACGCGCTCGCCTCAGGCAAGGAGCTTCGCAAGCTCTTTCCCGGCTCCGGCCACCGCAGCATCCTGCGCATCGGCCCGGCCGGGGAAAACGGCTCGGCCATGGCCTGCATCAATGTGGACACCTACCGCCATTTCGGACGCATGGGCGGCGGGGGACTGATGGGCTTCAAAAACCTCAAGGCCGTGGTCCTGCTGGGCGACGGCGTACACGAAGCCCCGGGCGGTAAAGCCTACGCCAAGCTGTTCCAACAGGTGCATTCCCGGCTCACGGACACGGACATGATGCGCAAGTATCACGACCTGGGTACGGCCGGAAACGTGGCCGCCCTGAATGAGCTGAAAAGCCTGCCCTGGCGCAATCTGCAACAGACCACGGACCCTGCCGTGGACGGCATCAGCGGCGAGACCTTTGCACAGAAGAATCTCTTGCGAAACATGGCCTGTGCCGGTTGCCCCGTGGGCTGCATCCACATCGGCTACGTGCGCCAAAAATTCCATGAGGACCACCGCTACTTCTACCGCCAGGTTTCCTACGATTACGAACTGATCTTTGCCCTGGGTTCCATGCTCGGGGTCACGGATGCGGCCGAGTCCCTGCTGATCATGGACCAGGTGGAAAAAACCGGCCTGGACGCCATGAGTGCGGGCGTGGCTCTGGCCTGGGCGGTCGAAGCCCTGGAAAAGGGGCTGGTAAGCACGGATGAAACCCTCCTGGAGCTGCGCTTCGGGGATGCCAAGGCCTTTGAACGAGGTCTGGAATTGCTGGCCGGACGCGTCAACGACTTCTGGTCCGCCCTGGCCATGGGCGTTCCCGTGGCCGTGGAGCAGTACGGCGGCGGGGACTTTGCCTGCGTGCTCGGCCAGGAAATGGCCGGCTATGCCACAGGCGAAGTGTTTTTCACCTCCCAAAGCATGGGCTTTCGCCACGCGCACCTGGACTCGGGCGGCTACGCCTGGGACCAAAAGCACGAGGAGCAGGACGTGCACGCGGCCCTGGACTTCCTGACCACGGACGAACAAAAACGGGTGCTGCTCTGCTGCATGGTTTCCTGCCTGTTCGCTCGCGGAGTGTATTCCGAAGAGCTGATCGCCGAATGCCTGGAAACCGTGGGACACGGCGAACTGGCCGGAAAACTGGATCAGGTGGGCCGCCACGCGCAAAACCTGCGCTGGGCCACCCGCTTTGCTACGGGGTACGACCCCGCCAAGGTGCGGATTCCCAAACGCTTCACCGAAGTGGTCACCTGGAAAGGCCCGCTGGACGTGGAGTACATGAATGCCTTGCGGACGGAATACGCCCGGCGCATCACAACAATGGCCGATCAGGGACGCGAAGCCCTGCCACAAAAAAGCGGAGAAACGAAATAATTCCTGGTTTCACGGCAAAATAAATGGAGCAAGTTGATTTTTTCCCGAAAAAACCCTTGCAAAGCGTGCCGGTGTTGGGTAGGAATCTTTTCCCACGCGGGCCGAGGTAGCTCAGTTGGTAGAGCAGCGGACTGAAAATCCGCGTGTCGGCAGTTCAATTCTGTCCCTCGGCACCATCAGAAAAAATGGCTTCACGTGATACGCGTGGAGCCTTTTTTGTGTGTGATTCCAGACTGTTCTTGAAATAGCACACCTCCGAGAAAGCCCTCGTTTTCCCCTCCGAACTGGTACAATCTGGTGGTACAATCTTGGTGCCGGAAGGAGCCGGGATGCGAAGAGCCCGAAACTATGCCCAGCACCTCCTGTTGAGGGGGTCGGTCTGGTATTTCCGTATGGCCGTTCCGCTGGACTTGCGGAGCCGTGTTGGTCTATCCGAAGTGAGAATCAGCCTCCGCACGGGATATGCCCGCGAGGCAAACACCAAAGCACGCAGGCTCGCCACAGCGGGCATGACACTCTTCACGCGAATACGGAACAACGACATGCCCAAACTCGACAGACGCGAACTCGCACGGATGATCAAGGTCTACTTCCACAAGGAACTGGAGGGATACGAGGACGCTGCTCTCGAACTTGGCCCGTATACTCCCAATGGCGTTCTTGCCTCGCTGGAGAGTCTTGCCGACATCAGCGAGCAGGTGCAGGACTGCCTTGCCCGAAAGGACTTTTCTTGGGTCAAGAAATCCGTTGACGAGTTCATCAAGGACAACACTCTCGACGTTCCCGAAGATACTCTGGAGTATCGACGTGTCTCGCTGGAAATCATGAAGGCGAATTTCGACATCCTTGCCGTGCTATACCATCAGCAACACGGGGATTATCCGAAGACGGACGCTCTCCTCGACAAGTATGCCGTAGCGGACACCCAGCAGGTGCAAGCTGCTCCCGCCGTCAAGGAAGAACCCGGCATCACGCTCTTTGAATTGATCGACAAGTTCTGCGCGTTCAAGGTCAAGATGGGCCAATGGACCGGGCGCGGGATCAAGGAGAATCCGAAGAAATTCAGCAAATTGAAATTCATTCTCGGCGACGTAAAGGTATCCTCCATCAACTCTGATACCGCCATGGATGTGTTCGACTGTTTCCAACGACTACCGCTGCGTCTCGACGCGAAGCGGTATAAAGGGCTGCCCGTGGACGAAGTGATCTCCATGGAGCACGACAAAAAGCTGTCGGTGAAAACCATCAACCTCCACATGGAGTCGACCTCGGGGCTATTCAAAAAAGCAATTCAATGGGATCATGTCGATCGCGATTACTTCGCGGGTCTTCGCTTGTCTGATGACGAGTCCGACGACGAGAAGCGCCTGCCGTTCGAGACGGAGCACCTGCGCACCATCTTCGCCCCCGAGCCGTTCTGGGAGAACTGCAAAAAGGGTATCGAGCAGTTTTGGCTGCCGGTGCTGGCTCTCTTTACCGGGGCGAGGATGGAGGAGCTTGCGCAACTCTGGGTCGAGGACGTGTACGAGATGGATGGAGTCCTCGTCTTGGACATCAACGACAACGGAACGAAAAGGCTCAAGAACAAGACGGCCCGCAGGAAGATACCGCTGGTCGATTTCGTTCGACATGACTTGGGATACGAGGAATTCGTGAAGGTGCAGGGCAAGGCCGGACACCAGCGCATCCTGCCGCACCTTCCCTACACCCAAATGCGTTACGGTCACAAGCCGTCACGGGACTTCAATAGGTATCTCCGCAAGATGGGCTTCAAGAAGGAGCATGTCTTCCACTCGTTCAGGCATACCGTCATCGATTCCCTGCGCAACAAAGACATCAGGGACGACGTGATCGCCAGCATGACCGGGCATTCGAATGGAGCCAACCTCCCCATTCCCAAGAACTACAAGGGACATCATAAAGTTTCCTTCATTGTGGAGAAGGTGCTCCCGCATGTCGGGTACGACATCGACCTGAGCCACTTGATCGATTGGAAGGAAAGGCTCAAGACTTGATGCTTGAGCGGTTCGATCCCATCTGATAGGGTCTGGAAAAAGTCAAAAAAAGGCATGAAGCACAAACTGATCGACCTCTTTTCCGGTTGCGGCGGAATGACGCTGGGCTTCGTTCATCCCGACTTCTGCGGGAAATTCGAAAGCGTTTTTGCGCTCGATAACGATCCGGCTGCGGTCGACAGCTACCGGGCCAACTTCGGCGACCATGCCCAATGCGGCGACATTGAAGAGTGGGTCAAAAGCGGGCGCACCCCCAAGGCAGACATCGTCATCGGCGGTCCTCCCTGCCAGGGCTTCAGCCTGCTCAACAAGAAGCGCAGAAACGATCACCGACGCGCCCTGTGGGAGCCGTACATGGACATCGTGGCCCTGTCCGGTGCGCGTGTCTTCGTCATCGAAAACGTGCAGGGACTGCTCAAGTCCGAGGAGTTCGGAGAGATCACGACAAGGGCCGATGAACTCGGTTTCGAGACGACATCCGGCTTGCTCAACGCGGCCGACTACGGCGCACCCCAGACCCGCAAGCGGGCATTCATCATCGGATGGAAGCGGTCGGAGGTCACTCCGGTCTCCTTCCCGCCGCAGCAGACCCACACCTCGGACGAGGCCAACAAGAGCCTCCCACGCTGGCGGACCGTGCGCGACATGATCGCTGATCTTCCAGAACCCGAAGAGCTCGAAATCAGAAACGAGCCCGCACCACTCAACCTCCACTTCCGCAGGAACCCCACGGAAAAGAGCATGATGCGCTACCGGGCCGTCCCGCCCGGAGGCAACCGCTTCGACCTCCAGAAAAACCGCCCGGACATCACGCCGCAGTGCTGGATCAAGAAGACCTCTGGGGGCACCGACCTCTTCGGCAGGCTGTGGTGGGACCGTCCTTCCGTGACCATCAGAACGGAATTCTTCAAGCCGGAAAAGGGCCGCTACCTCCACCCGGAGCAGCATCGCCCCATCACGCACCGCGAAGCCGCCCGCCTCATGGGTTTCCCCGACGAATTCATCTTCACCGGGACCAAGATCGAGATCGCCAGACAGATCGGCAATGCCGTGCCGCCCGACATGGCCGCAGCCGTGGCCGAAGTCGTTGCCGAAGTGCTTAGACAGAAGACCAAGAAGGCAGCCTAGCCGTTCTCTCCCTTCCTGTGCCGCACATCGTGGCAAATATTGCAGAGGGTGACCAGATTCTCCACCGTATTCTCGCCGCCGTCCGCATGATGCTGCACATGATGCGCTTCGAGGTGTCTGGCGTCCGATGGGTTCCACAGGCCATGATTCCAACCACAATCCCGGCAGGTGTGCTTGTCCCGCATGTACACCTCCCGGCGCACGGCATCCTTGATGACGCGGTCGTGTTCGGGAGCCTGCCTGTCCTCGAGGAGTACGTACATGCTCACGGGAAGGTCGGGACGGCCGGTGTTCTGGGTCGCGATGGGCCAGCCGTATTCGGTCCGTAGCTCACGGGTACGCCGTGCCCATTCACTCTTGTCCTTGGCCACGTACCGGAGCTCTTCGCCCGAGACCTCCTTGCCGACATTCTTCCGGAAGTATTTGAGAATCTTGTCGCGGACCGACAGTTCTTTTTCATTGCGGATCGTCTTGGCCACGTTCCAGCGGTAGGCTGCATCACGGTCCTGCTTGTCGGTGAGGAGCATGTAGTCGTCCGGCTTCATGGGATCGAGCTCTTCGGCTACCCCGTTCTCGTCGTCGGCCTTCATATCCTTGACCGTGTATCCGGTGATGATCTTCCAACCGTGTTCGACACGAAGCTCGCGGATGCGTCGGGCATACTCGCTGATCCCACCAATGACCATGAGTTCCTCGCCTTCGATGACCACGCCGACGTATTTGAGCAGGTAGCGAAGGATGCGTTCGCGGGCCGCCTTGGCCGTCTCGTCGCGCAGGAGGGAGCTTCCGAGGTCGCGAAGCAAGTGATTGGCCGGGATGAGTTCCCGCACCTGCTCCCGGAGATCACTGTGCTTGAGATGACCTTCGAAATCGGTCAGCAGTTCGACCAGAGAGGAGCGCAGGGCTTCGGGATCGCCGATGGAGGATCGTCTTGCCATGGATGTCGCCTTATCGCGGCAGAAAGGCCGTCAGCCGCTCCGCCAGCACGTCGAGGTTCTTGGTTTCACATTCCCAGACCACCAGACACCTGTACCCAAGCTCCCGGAGTTGTTCAATGGTCTTGGCATCGCGGGCCACGTTGCCCTTGAGCTTCTTCTCCCAGAACTCGACGTTGGTCTTGGGCTTGGTGGCCCGCTTGCAACCCGGATGGACGTGCCAGAAACAGCCGTGGACGAAGATCACGGACTTCCAGCGGGGAAGAACTATGTCGGGAGTGCCGGGGAGGTCTCTGCGGTGCAGTCGGAAGCGGTAACCGAGAGCGTGGAGGAGCCGACGGACACGAATCTCGGGCTTGGTGTCCTTGCCCCTGATGCGAGACATGATGCGGCTCCGTTGCAAGGGGGTGTTTGATTTCACCTCTGTCACTTAACCTGCTCAGTCTCAGGTAGAGGGTGTTGGCGATAATCTCTCCAAAGATCATCCGAAGTGGTTGAAGATTCGTTTCCTCTGGTTTCTCCAGAACTGCTTGTCGTCTTTGCCTTTTTCCTTCGCTTTCAGGCTACATGCAAGCTCAAAAAAGGACTCGTTTGGCAAGCCAGAATTTTTCCTAACAGCTATGGCGCTCAGCATGAATCCAAGCCCACGATCAGCATACGTGTCTTCAGATATAAGGCCAAGTATTGATCCGATGATCTTCCTGTGCTTCGGATTTTTATATGTGAGGCCGATTTCATCCATGAGCTTGCCATAGAAGACAACTTTCTGCTGTCTTGCAGCCTCCTCTAATAGCTCCCTGACACGCTCGGTGTTTTTGCTCACCATGTCTTCACCTTTCTGCTGAGTTCTGTACAGGGCAGAAACAAGCACCAACCGCCAATTCCGCTCCTTGCCTTTCACGGTGATTGCGTGAAGGTTCCCTTTGCGTATGCGTTCACTGACCGCTTCTCGTGTGATCCCGAGATAGTCAGCCGCTACACCCACAGGAACGGCAGCGAACTTCTGAGCATCCTTGTAGCATTTCTCAATATACGCTTCAGATTTCATGTCGACCTCCTTGGTTTTAATTCTGTATTTCGCAATTACAAAAATAAGTCAATGCGAGACTTTTGGGTATACCCTCCTGTCCAGTGGACAGAACATGGTCATAAGGGTTGACTTCGGGGGTTTTGTCCAGTAGCCCTAGTCCACGTTTAAGACTTCAATGTCCACCACAAGAACAATCAGAGGTTCCCAACATGCCGATCGAAAACACCCCCACCCGCCACAACATCTTCGCCTACTGCCGCGTCTCGACCCTCGACCAGAACCCGACCATGCAGGTGGACGCCATCAAGGCCCGCTACCCGGAGGCCATCATCCGAGAGGAGAAGGCGAGCGCGACCAGCAGGGACGGAAGGCCCGTGCTTGAGTTGCTCATGCAGATGATCGGGCAAGGGGACAAACTGGTGGTCTGGAAGCTCGACCGCCTCGCCCGGAACATGCTCGACCTGCTCAAACTGGTTGAGGAACTGGAGGCCAAGGGGGCATCGCTGGAAGTCTTGGACCAGCAGATCGACACGTCCACTGCCAGCGGGAAGGCGTTCCTCCAAATGCTCGGAGTGTTCGCCGAATTCGAGACCAATCTGCGCAAGGAGCGGCAATTGGCCGGGATCGCCAAGGCCAAAGAGGCGGGAAAGTACAAGGGCCGACCAGAGACCATCGACAAGGACGAAATCCGTCGAATGCTGTCCGAGGGCTCCAGCCATGCGGCCATCGCCAAAAAGCTTGGATGCTCTCCCAAGACGGTTCAGCGGGTACGCAAGGAAATGGCAAGGTAGCGTTTGCTTGACGAACCAGATGGCCCAATATGGAGCTTTGGACCCCGAGGAGAATGGGAAATATGGAGCTTTGACCCCCAAGCTCGGGGGGCAGAGCACCATATCGGGGGCGTTTTCGATCTCAACCAGCATGAAGCCCCGGCATTCCATGGTCACAGTAAAATCCAATAAAAACAACATTTTGATACATTACCGAGGTCGCAGACCGCATCAGCAGGAAGCAGAAACGGCACCGTTTAGCCCAATATGGAGCTTTGAACCCCAAACTGGACGCGAATATGGAGCTTTGAACCCCGACCTTCCAGATGCCGTTGATCCAAAGACTAGACCTTGCGGTCTTTTTCACACAACTTCAACAGGATAGAGCAAAAAGTCGCACGACACCCCGCACATTGACCGTGTTTGACCCCTGTTTCAGCCCTTCCTAAAATTTGGCAACAGGCCGGGTTGGCGTTATACGTTTGAGCCCGTTTTCCCCTTGTCTAGGTAGATGTACTGTATATCGGCACAACGCCATACAACCACCACAGAGGCAGTTTTGACTCCATCCTCTACACAGCAACCGAGATACCGGCTCACTCTTGGCCCCAAGGTCATCGTCGGCGCAGACCTCACCAAGAAGAACATCATCAAAAAGCAGAAGGCGACAGGGCAGACGCAACCACGCAAGACCAGAAAACCGGCCATGCCCTGCTTCTCACGCCGCAGCAGAAACAACCTGATCAAACTGCTCAACGGCCTTTCCGAAATGCCCGACTTCCTGCTGACCTTGAGCTACCCGGACGGGGTGAGCACCGATCCCAAGGTCTGGAAGGCGGACCTCGACCGTCTGAACCGCAGGCTCAAATACCAGTTCCCGGAATCGTGGTGGATATGGCGGATCGAGCCGATGGGGAAAACCGGAAAGCCCCACTATCACCTCGTGGGCTCCACCGGGCAACGGATCGACGCCCTCGACCTATGGAGATGGCTGCAAAAGCGGTGGTGCAAAATCGTTCGCTTGGACCCGAAGAAGGACGAATTCGCAACCGATGTGAAGGAAGTACAGAACGACTCGGGCAAGCTGGAACGGTATATCTGCAAGGAAGAGACTGGACCATACAAGGAGTATCTGGAGGGCTGGACGAACCTCACGAACCGGTGGGGCAAGATGAACGCGGCCAAAATCCCGCTTGCGCCCCTCTACGACTACGAACTCGGGCAGGAGACTCTGGACGACATCAAGGACATGGTGCTCCTCAGCGTCCAACGGCAGATCGACGCGCTGGAGGAACGCCTTGCGGCCATGACGAGCACCACCCCCCACAAGGACCGAATCGCCATCAAAAACGCAATCAAGGGCAAGAAGGCTTACATGTACCGCATCCGGTTCACGGGCGACTTCTTCTCCATCCTCGACCCCGAGCACATGAAGCTGATCAAGATGTTCCTCGACGACAGAAAGGAGAACGGACTCCTCTGACTCCCCCTATGGGATTTTTCCCTCCCTGCCCATGGTCAGGGTGTCGCGCCAAAATTTAAAAAGGCCGTTTTTGGGGAGAATCCTTAGCTACCAAGGGCTGGTTAGTTGTATCTACACGGCTTTTACTTGGACTCTTGGTCCTTTTTCACAAGCTTTCTACGCATCATATGATATGGCCCTAGCTGGTCTACTAGAAGCTCTTGCGTATACTCCTTGTTCTTTCTGTACAAAGCCTCGATGAAATCGTTTGCAAGAGGAGAATACACCTCGCTTTCAGCGTATCGAATAGTTCTGGCGTTCATCATGGACACTTGACGTTTCTCTTCAACGTCCTTGTAGTCAATCCAATCACCTGACCAATCTGCCACCAGAAAGACACTTGGCGAAACAGGGAAATGGAAACGTGACCCCTCTAAACCAATCCCTACGCCATACGCGGTTTTCTCGACAGCTTTATTCGTAACATAACAAGGGTTGTCAGAGGTCACAAATGGTTGATTCTTTCTATGGTTCACCCAAAACCTCCAATGCATCTCGCTGAGCCTCTTGCTGACCTCAAGGCCCAAATGGACAAACTCAAGGCTTGCTTCAGGTGTGACAACAACCTCCATGGAATTCTTCAAAAACGCGGCTACTTGTCCTTTCCCTCCTGCCGCTGCGACAACGGCTTCAGGGGCATTGTCAACAAGCTCTTGAAATCTTGGATTGTGGTCGACGTTCACGTCTTTGAACTGCTCCAGAACTTGCTTCTGGAAATTCTCAACACCATCCCGGAAGTTCGGGTTTCTTGTTGTCATAATTCCAAGGAACACAGCCATGTTTTCCTTGTCTTGGCGGGAGAGTTCGTCCCCTCTTTGGATAGCTTCAAGAATTGGTTTCGTCACTCCTTCGATTTCTGATAGTGTCCGCTCTATTCGAGCATCAACCTCATTCAAGTCATTAGTAAAGGAGTAGTAATGCTTTCGGACAGCAACATTGTTCGGGCCTGCTAAAAAACGCGGTCTCGAATCTTTCGGATATACATTCAGCTTTGAGTCTTCATTTGTGAAAAGACCAAGGTAGCACTGGGGAACAATATGGTGTCGTATAGGGTTGTTGGTCATGGAGACTCCTTATGTTCAGAACTGGATGCGCCACAAAGGCTACACAAGGAACTATGCTCCATGCTTCACAATTGCAATGAGAACACCTTGTCTGTGGTGGTACAAACTGGTACGATCAGGTGGTACAATGTTCGAGGAATCGGACAGGGAGTCACATCGCCAAGCGTGTGATTCCAAGGTGTTACGTGAAGCCGACTACCTTCTCTGTCCCTCGGCACCACTTGCGAATTCAGACTCCATGTTACAAGCATGGAGTCTTTTTTTTTGCCCTGATTTTCCATCAGCAATGGCAAATCAGGGGTCTACACCAAAAACAGGGGCAGTCACGAAAGCGAACTGTTCCGGGTCTACACCAAAAACAGGGGCATTGGCACCGGACGTTGGAGCAAAGACTTTTTCGCAAGGCGTAGCGAATCAGCTAGGGGGAACCGCTGAGACATACCCATCGGATTTTTGCGGGCAAAGGCCATACACGTGGGGCGACACAAGGGGCGGGTGCTGTTCCCTGCGCAGGCAAGAGTGAACAATATGACCCAAAGGCGAGTTACTGTTTGTTGGTAATGACCCGTTCGATGGCCGCAAGCAGTTGATTGATGGCCACAGGCTTGGGAATATAGTCGTCCATTCCCGCCTTGAGGAGCCGCTCCCTGTCGCCAGCCATGGCATAGGCCGTCAGAGCCACGATGGGAATCGACTGATTGCGATCGCCGGCCTCCCCTGCACGAATGGCTTTCGTGGCTTTGACCCCGTCCATCACCGGCATCTGCACATCCATCAACACAACATCGAATGTTGCTTCCTGCATGGCTTCCAAGGCCTGTTTCCCGTCATAGGCAGCGACAACACGAAATCCCACCTTTTCCAACTGCCTCCGGGCGGCCAGGCTATTGACCCTGTCGTCCTCCACCAGGAGAACATCAAGCGGCAATGTCTGCGGATCCGCATGGACGGTTTTATCGGCTTCGGAAGGCCGGGGGGCGGCGCCCATCTTGAACGGCAGGGAGACATAAAACGTCGTGCCGACGCCCGGTTCGCTCTCCACATCAATACTGCCGCCCATTTGTAAAACAAGCTCGCGACAAATGGTCAGACCAAGTCCAGCACCCTGATACTGGCGCGTCAGCCCTTCATTGGCCTGGGTGAATGAATCAAAAATACGGTTCAGCTGCTCATCCGGTATGCCCACTCCCGTATCCGCAACGGTAAAAAGCACCCTTTGCATGCCGCCGGGGGTCGTGTTCAACAAGTCCACGTTGACTTCGATGCCCCCTGTTTGGGTAAATTTGAGGGCATTGCCCACTAAATTGCTTACTATCTGATGAACTCTGAGCGGATCTCCCCGCAAATGCTCTGAAATGGCCGGATCAACTTGAAAGGAAAGCAACAAGTCGGAATGAATGGTGGAGGGTTCGAAGAGCGTTCGGATTTCCTCGATAATCGTATGCAGATTTACGGGAACATCCTGAATGGAAAGCTTTTTGGCCTCCACCCTGGCCAGATCAAGAATGTCGGAAAGCAGACTGGTCAGACGGTCGCTGGAACGCAACGCCGCCTGCACGTATTCCGACTGCTCCGTTCCCAGGGCTGTTTCCCGAAGCACATGGATCATGCCGACGATGCCGTTGAGAGGCGTGCGGATTTCATGGCTCATGTTCGCCAGGAATTCGGACTTCGCACGGCTGGCAGCTTCGGCTGCTTCTTTGGCTTCAATGAGCGCCTGCTCGGCCGCCTTGCGTTCCGTGATGTCCCGAAACTCAACAACCCGCACCTGCTTGCCCTTGTAGGGAATGTTTTTCCCCTCAAGACGCACGGGATATTCCTGGCCATTTTTGCGAACACCGACCGCCTCGTATGCCTCCTCGTATCCAGCGACGATATTCCCCCACACCAGATCACGGGATTGCGGGGCTATCAGCAGTAGCCCATCCATACCGATAAGCTCTTCCATGCCGTATCCCGTGATCTGGCAAAGCCCCTGATTGCAGTCCAAAACAATTCCCTTATCATGGATGGTAATGCCGCCGAATGATGCGTTATGCAACGCTTTGAACCGCTCTTCGCTCTCTTTGAGCTTTTTGTCGGCAGCCTTGCGCTCGGTAATGTCGCGAAACACCACATGGTGCATGCCTGTAGCACCAACTCCGGTTATAATCGTATCCACCGGAACATACGAACCGTCCGCCCGGCGATAACGTCGCTCCATCCGCACCACTTCCCCGCGCATGATGCGCTCGTAATTCTCCTCCGGGCTTCGCACGGTATAGTCCTCAGGATGCAAAATATCCCGCCCCAGAAGTCCGATGAGTTGCTCAGAAGATTCATACCCCAAAATCCGGGCCGCAGCGCTGTTGGCCTCGGTTATGCGTGTGGAAGGATCATTGAATAAAATACCATCCACGGAGCTTTCGAAAAAGTCCCGAAACTGCTTTACTTCTCGCTCCCGCTGTTCTTCCAGTTGCTTTCGTGCCGTGATGTCGATGCCGATTCCGTCAAAAAACACACCTTCATCGTCTTCCTTTCGCAACAGAGTCACGGCCAGCCAAACAATCGAACCATCCTTGTGCCGCAGCGGCAATTGGTAGTCCACGACACGGCCTTCCCTTGCCAGCTTGCCCAAAAGATTGGCACGATCCTCCGCATTTACATACCGTTCCGACATGTTCACGCGACCGGAAACGATTTCTTCCAGACTAAAGCCGCTCAGTTCCGAAACCTTCGTATTGACCTTTCGAAAAGAACCGTCGGGATACGTCTGGAATAACGCCAGACCAGCGGATTCGGCTGTGTCCACAAATCGGCTCGCTTTGCATTGCCCGCCCCAGGGCAAACCGCCTCCCCGCAAGCGTCTGCAACACCAGCACGCCAAAGGCAGGATCAGAAAAAATCCTGCCACTCCTGAAAAAACAAACCCACGCACATGCATGGGCCAGCCCAACATCCAGTTCTGCACAGCATGCAGACCGCAAAAAAGAACTCCGCCAAACAAAGCGGCGAAAAAAGAATACGGCATACAATATTTCAAAATACGCATAAACCACAAACCTAACAAAACTCTGTACACGTTCCCGGACAAAACTCTTGTTCGCCCCGCCTCTCGTGTATTCGTTTTCTAGCCGGTCAACCTAGTCCTCTCCTCATTGATTACAGTATTTCCTGTAAATAAACCATGGGAAAGTCCGTTATCCTATGCATCTGACCATACCGGGAAACGACCTGCCTCCGGCGGCCAAAGGGTCCGCGACCCTTTGGAATCCCATTTACCGCCCGCGTCCTGCGCGGCCGGGAGCATTGGTACCGG
>NZ_FUYC01000027.1 GCF_900167125.1 Paucidesulfovibrio gracilis DSM 16080 | reverse complement strand
ACCTTTCTGAAGAAAGGTTCTTCCCCCTGGACCCCCTTTCCAAAGACTTTTATTGGCTCCAGGCCTGCGGCCTGTCGCGGTTATCGTTTCTTTCCCCTTTCCCCTCCCAAAAGAAAAGAACGGCCAACGCCGTTCTTTTCTTTTGGGGGCGCACCGTTGCCGCGAGTTTCGGGAGGGCGGAGCCATCCCGGAAATCGCGGCAACAGAACGACACGCCGCCGCGCTGCTCCGCCTTGCCACTCCTCGTACTCCTTCCCACCCCATGCCCCCGGCCGCGCGCAGCGCGAGACCGGGAAAAGGGATTCCAAAGGGTCGCGGACCCTTTGGCCGCCGGAGGCAAAAAGTTTACGACTTCTTGCGAGGGTCGCTCCTTACTTGCGGAAAGGGCTTTTTTCTTGCGCTGCCCGGACCAAGGCGCGGAACAGGGCTTGTTGTCGGCGTTTATGCGGCAAGAATTCCGGGTGCCACTGCACTCCCACAAGCCAATACGCGGCCGAGTGTTCCAGCGCCTGTACCACGCCTCCGCGTTCCCTGGCGGTGACGCGGAATCCTTCACCAAGGCGGTCCACGGCCTGGTGATGCAATGCGTTCACCCGCGTCTCGTCTTTTTGGAAAACGGTATGCAAAAGCGACCCCGGCAAAAGCGTAACGGGCTTGCGGGGCAAAAGTGTCCGCAAATTGGGCCGTTCCTCTTCAAGAACGGAAAGATCCTGATGCAGGGTGCCGCCGAAGCGGACATTTAAAAACTGCATTCCCCGGCAAATGCCCAGCACGGGAAGATGTTCATTCAAGGCGTGATTGATGAAGCGTTCTTCCAGCGCATCCCGCTTTGGGTCCGGCCCTGGGGAACCGGCCAAACTGAACAGTTTTCGCAAGATGTGGATAAAGGGAAACAGGATAAGCCCGATCAGGAAATGACCTGGGTGCCGTTTTTCTGCAGCCAGTTCCTTGCGGAGTCGGACAGGGTTCTGCCCGTATCGTCCCGGGTCCACGTCCGCCCCTCCGCCGAGCACCAGTGCGTCAATACCCGGCAGGCGGTCATTGCGAATCCGCGATCGCCCCGGTCGGATGCGAAGGGGCCGCCCCCCGGCCCGCCACACCGCCAATGCCGTGAACGCCCAGGCAACCCAGCCGCCCCGGTCAGGACCGGTCACCGCGACAACGGGACGTTTAGCCATGGCCGCAATCCCGAATCCATTGTTCGGAAACAGTGACCCAGGATTCCTCCAGCCGCCGCAGGGGGGAATCCACATAAACCAGATATTCTCTGCCCATGGCATGCCGGGCCGCATGGTTTGCCGCCATATCCTCAACGCGCATCCACTGTTCCCACTCCTGTTCGATGCGCCAGTCCGGATCATCCACCAGGCAGTTGGGCAGGCGGTAATGGAACGCAGGGCGGGGTTTCACGAGTTCCGCTTCCACGCCGCCGCCGAACACCGCGTCCGGGTCGAGATGCGCCAAAAGCGGCAACATGTCCAACGGCCGATTCCGCGTGGCATTGTGCTTGAGGTAATCGGAAAGCAAATTCCCGGCCGGATAGTCCGGTGCAGCAAGCAGCCGTCTGTAGGCCGGAGGAAAAGCATTGATGTAAGGCGTGAGCAATCGGCTGAGGTCCACCCGGCTCTGGCTGCGGAGCCAATCCTCCATAAGCACGAATGCCTGGAGGTAGGCCGCAATCGTGGAGCGCTCCAGATCCGGCGGTTCCACATTGATATGCAGACCAAAGGCATGCCACAGGGACGTGCGGGTTCCCTTGGCCTTGGCTCTCTGGAGGGCGGCGCGAAGCCGTTCCACAACGTCCTGACGGGTGATTGCAATGGGAGGCAGCACGATCTCGCAAGGTACCAGCCCGGAAGAGGCCCGGGCCACGAAATTATCCAGATCACGAACCAATTCCTCATGCACATCCAAACCGAGCGCCCGGAGATACTTCAGGTAAGACCGCTCCTTGAGTGCCAAGGCATCATACTCCACCTCGACATCACCGAACTCCGACCCCTCGATGCGGTAGGCAAAACGGTTTTTTTCCCTTCGCCTGCCGCCGAACTCCCTTTCCACCACGTCACAGGCCTGTTCGATATCAAGACCCGCAAATTCCAATTCATATCCAACCTTGCGGACGGATCCTTCCGCATTGGTCTGTTGTTTCGGCAATCGCATTCGGCTATTCGCCTCCTTGAAACACAAACAAGCTGGTTTCGTGGTTGTCCGTACATATACTCATCCATACCAAACTACAGAAAAAGGCGACGCCGAGACAAGCCCAGCGCCGCCGTATTCAATTTTCAAAAATACAATTACTTAAAGGACCGGGCAAACAGATCGGCAATGGCCTGCTTCCCGTTTTCTTCCAGGAACCGGGTGCCCATGCCGGAAAAATGCGCATGGCTGATCACCGGGTTTTGCACCTCGGCCCAGTGGTCCTTTTCCCAGGTGAACCAGCTGTCGCGGGCCTGGCCAAAGACAAACAACGGCTTGTTGCAGATCTTGGCGTACTCCGCACCCCAGCCGGTGCCGCCCTTGACCGTGCCGTCTTCCTGGATCGTGCCGATCACGAATACTTCGTGACCAGCCTCCACCTGATACATAATGGTCTGCAAAACCTTCCGCATCAGTTTGGCATTGGTAAATTTGCGGTTCAACAGCTTGGACACGTAGGACAGGCTCACGTCCTTGCGCACCAACTCCTCTTGGGTGAGCACGCGAAGACCACGCGAACGTTCGATCCTGTGGCCATCAAAGCTGAAATTCACCTCTTCCAGGCCATATTGCTCGGCCAGACGGCCGAATTCGGCCTCAGCGCCCTGCGCGCCACCACTGTAAAGCGTGCTCGTCATGACTTCGGTCATGCCGTCTCCTTGCATCAATTGAGAGGTTCAACCCGGCCCAACAAGCCGGAATCCACACGGGGCTTCCCGCGCACAACGATTTGACGACGCTCCCCCACGGCAATCAGCCCATGCACGGGAACGCATACTCTCTAAGTATGCACTCCTCGGACGCGGAAGGCAATCCTGTATAGCTCTGCAACGTAACCCCATGCCTGCGCGCTGCTCTGTCGGTCCACTCCGCCGACTCCGTATCACCCCCACGCCTCTGGCCGCGTGCAAGCGCGAGACCGGTAAACGGGGTTCCAAAAAGTCGCGAACCCTTGGCCCCCGCCGAAGGACTGGCTTTTCCCAACATCAAACATCAACAAGCAATACTTCCCCTGGTTCCGGCAGAAGCACGCGCAAATCGCTAATATCCTGAACGTATTCGTTCAAACGTTCCATTTGCTCGTGTCGCAGTGTCCGCTGCACGTGGACCAGGGCCAGGGTTTCGGCACCGGCATTGCGGGCCAATTGCACGGCCCGTTCAACAGTGCCATGGCCTGGAGATGCAGCATCCATGGCGTAGGCTTCGTGGACCACCACGGCGCATCCACGGGCCAGGGCTTCGGTTTGCGGGGTGGGGCGTCCGTCGCCGCTGAAAAATACGTCGGTTTCGTCCTGTCGCACGCGAACCGCCAGACAGGGAACCGAGTGGTCCGAAGCCGCAAAGCGCAATCGTGTTCCGGCCACGTCCAGCATCCGATCCGGGGCGGAGGTCAGGAATCGAACCGCAAACCCGGCTCGATCCAGAGTACCGGGGTAGGCCATATCCATCAAGGTGCGCACCCGCTCCTCAACGCCTTCCTGCCCGATAATGGTCAGGTTGGCGGTGCGGCCTTCCTCTATGGAGCGCACCAGCAGCCAGGGCAGACCAAACCAGTGGTCACCGTGGAAATGGCTGAGGCAAACCGCGTCGAGCTTGAGGGGATCCGCGGCATGCTGCCAGAACGCTGCCGCGGCAGTGAAGCCGCAATCGAGCAGGAGGGAAGACTCGTCCGCGCCTTCGAGCAACAGGCAGGTATTGGCGAGACGGGCGTCAAAGGCTTCGCCCACGCCGGGAAAGGTGATGCGCATGAAGCGGACTCCTGTGGTTTTTGGGAACGCCAAAACAAACCGAATCGACTGGCGGTCTTCCGGTTGAGTGTGCCTTGATCAACGGGCGGGAGGCAAGGAAAACAGAATCAGCAGCGGATCATTGATAGAGAAAGCGGACCCCGGGGACCAGCCGCTGCGTCCAGGAAGTAAACAGCCGCGCCGCGGACTCCGCGCCCACGAGCTTTTCCAGCAGGGGTACGTCCCGAGGCGGCCCCTCGTAGAGATCCGGCCGTTCGGTCATGTGGCAAAGGTCCATAAGGCGGGACAAGGCGTATTCGAATCCTCCCAGCTCGTCCACAAGGCCGTTTTCGCGGGCCTGTCGTCCGGTGTAGACACGGCCGTCGGCCAGGGCTGCCACCACGTCCTTGCGCATGGAGCGGGCAATGGTCACGTCGGAAACAAACTGGTCGTGCATGTCGCGCACAATGCCCATGAGCTGTTCCCGCTGCTGGGGGGTGAGGGGTTCCAGGGGGGAACCGGCCCCTTTGTTTTTTCCGGAGGCGAGCAGCACGCGGCGCACGCCCAATTCTCCGGCAAGCTCGCTCATGTCCATGTATTCCATGAGCACGCCGATGGATCCGGTGACGCTGCCGGGGTTGGCCACGATAAGCGTGGCCGGGCAGGAGGCGTAATATCCACCGGAAGCGGCCACAGAACCGTAGGAGGCCACCACGGGCTTGACCGCGGCCAGCTCGCGCACGGCCTGGAACATTTCCTGGGAGGGAGCCACGGCCCCGCCGGGCGAATTCACGCGCAGGAGCACGCCTTCCACGTCGGGATCCTCGCGCAGTTCCCGCAGAAAGGCGACCACGTCCGCGCCGTCCAGGATCATGCCTTCCAGGTAGACCACTCCCACAGTGCGGCCGCTGGAGCCGGCGCCGCCGAGATGGCGACCACCAAAAAAGGCCGAGGCCCCCATAAAGAGGACCACGGCCAGTATGAGTAACGCGAACCCGAACAGAAAGGGGTGGCGCGCGGAGAATTGAGCCTTAGGCTTCATCCTCGGCAGGCTCCTCGCCTTCGCTGCGGGCTTCTTCGGCGGCTTCCAGCTTTTCACGCAGGAGGGCGCCCAAGGTATTGCCGGATTCCGGAGCACCAGAGGAGTATCCCTTGGAGGCCGGGCGGCGGCGTTGTTGTTCGCCTTCGTCCTTGGTCTGCTTGATGGACAGGCCGAGACGGCGTTCATCCGCGGAAACGTGGATGACCTTGGCCTCGATGGTGTCGCCTTCCTTGTAGATCTCGGACGGGCTTTTGATCTTCTTACGGCTGATCTCGGAGACGTGGACCAGACCCTCGATGCCCTCTTCCACTTCCACGAACAGGCCGAAGTCGGTGATGTTGGTCACCTGACCGCTGACGAGCTGGCCTTGGGGGTACTTGCTGGGCACCTGGGACCAGGGATCCTCGGTGAGCTGCTTGACGCCCAAGGTGAACTTCTCGTTCTCCTTGTCCACGGTGAGCACCTTGGCCTGGACGATGTCCCCGGCCTTGTAGACCTCGGAGGGGTGACGGATCTTCTTGGTCCAGGAAATGTCGGACACATGGATAAGACCGTCGATGCCTTCCTCGATGCCGATGAACACGCCGAATTCGGTGATGTTCTTGATGGCGCCTTCGAGGATGGTTCCTTCGGGGTACTTTTCGGCCACCACATCCCAGGGATTGGGCTTGATCTGCTTCATGCCCAGGGAGATGCGCTTTTTCTCGGGATCAACGCCGAGCACGACCACTTCGACTTCGTCGCCCACATGGACCATCTGGGAAGGATGACGCAGCTTGCGGGTCCAGGACATCTCGGAGATGTGGACCAGGCCTTCCACGCCGGTTTCCAGTTCCACGAACGCGCCGTAGTCGGCCAGGTTCGTGACGGTGCCGGTGAACTTTTCGCCTTCGGGGTACTTCGTTTCGATATCTTCCCACGGATCCGCAGTGAGCTGCTTGAGGCCGAGAGAGACTTTCTGGGACTCGCGGTCGAAGTTGAGCACCTTGAGTTCCAGCTCGTCGCCAAGGGCGACCATCTCTTTGGGATGACGAATGCGCTTCCAGGACATGTCCGTGATGTGCAGCAGGCCGTCGAGTCCGCCGAGGTCGACGAACACGCCGTATTCGGTGATGTTCTTGACCTTGCCCTTGACGACCTGTTCTTCGGCCAGGGTCTCGAGCAGCTTTTCGCGCTGTTCACCGCGCAGCTCTTCGAGCAGCACGCGACGGGACACGATGACGTTGGAACGGCGGCGGTTGATCTTCAGGATCTTGAACTCGAACTCCTGGGAGACCAGGGCGTCCATGTCGGGCACGGGGCGCAGATCCACGTGGGAGCCGGGCAGGAATGCCTCGACGCCGCCGAGATCCACGGTGTAGCCGCCCTTGATGCGGCGCATGATGCGGCCCTTGATGACGCCGTCCTGCTCCTGCACCTCTTCGAGCTTGTCGAAAAGCTGCATCCGCTTTGCCTTTTCACGGGAGAGATGGATGGTGCCTTCGCCTTCGTCCTTGTTGGAGACGAACACATCCACCTTGTCGCCGACGGCCACGGTCACGTTTCCTTCGGCGTCAAGGAACTCGCTGACCGGAATCTGACCTTCGGACTTAAAATTAACGTCCACGAGAATGTGGTCTTTGTCGACTTTGACCACTTCGCCCGGGACGATACTTCCTTCTTCGAGATCCCCGAATTCGGGGCTCAGGTAGTCCTCAAGCGCTTTCTCAAAACTCATCTCCATTTCGGGAGACTCGGCGGAAACATCCTGTTTCACTGTTTCTTCCATGGGTTACCTCCACGACATACCCTCGGATCATGTATTTTTGCGCCCAAAGCGGAGCCCGGGTTTCGATGTCGGCTGGAACACGCTCCGAGGTCGGCGAAGCCTTGATCGACCGGTCGGCCCGAAGGCCGATGCCCCGCGCCATGCGCCGGGGTTGCACGGGACAAAGCTTGTCCCGCACGAAAACACGTCACTATCTGAAAATGCGTTCCCTGTAAACCGTTTTCAATCATGACACAGGGTATCCAAATTCCAGCAAAAAGGCCGCCCACAAGGGCGGCCCGGCACTTCGTGCTTCCGTTTTTTTTATTCGTCGGCCCGGATATTTGGTTTTCCGGTCCCCAGGTGCGCCGCAACGCGGCAATCAGGCCTTGCAACGGTGTTTCACGTTCACGCCTTCCACAATGAAGATCACGCTTTCGGCAATGTTGGTGGCCAGATCGGCCACGCGTTCCAGGTGCCGCGCGCTGAGGATGGAATGCACGCCGCGTTCCACAACGCGGGTTTCCGTCACCATGCTGGAGATGTATTGCTTGAGGAGCTTGAGATTCAGCTCGTCCGCCTCGTTGTCCATGACGCAGACCTTTTCCGCCAGGCGCACGTCGCGATCCACAAAGGCCTTTACCGCCAGGGAAACCATATTTTCCGCCACTTCGGCCAGTTGCTCCATTTTCGGATCATTGGGCAGGGGCGGCCGGGTGGAGAGGAACAGGGTCCGGTGGGCCAGGTTCACGGCCTCATCCCCCAGGCGTTCCAGGTTGGTGGTGATGCGGCTCACGCCCACCAGAAAGCGCAGGTCCGTGGCCATGGGTTGATCCAGGGCCAGGGTTTCCACCACAAAACGGTCGATCTCGTCTTCGAGATTGTTGATGTCGCAATCCTGGTTGATGACTTCCTCGGCCTGGTCGCCGTCCAGCTCGAAGAGCGCCTTGACCGCCTGGTGTACGGCCTTTTCGCTCAGCGCGGACATGCGCAGCACGAGCATTTTCAATTCATCGAGCTTATTGGAAAAATGTGCTCTCTGTTCCATGCTTCCCCCTAGCCGAACCGGCCTGTGATGTAGTCTTCGGTCTGTTTGATTTTGGGCTTGGTGAACATATTTTTGGTGGTGTCCACCTCAATGAGCCTGCCCATGTAAAAGAATGCGGTCCTGTCGGAGACGCGGGCCGCCTGCTGCATGGAGTGGGTCACGATGATGATGGTGAAGTGCTGCTTCAGCTCGTGGATCAGATCCTCGATTTTCTGGGTGGCAATGGGGTCCAGGGCGGACGCCGGTTCATCCATGAGCAACACCTCGGGCTGCACGGCCAAGGCCCGGGCGATGCACAGCCGCTGCTGCTGACCGCCGGAAAGCCCCAAGGCCGAAGAATGCAGCCGGTCCTTGACTTCGTCCCAAAGGGCGGACCCTTTGAGGCTCTCCTCCACGCGTTCGTCGATGAGGCGTTTTTCCTTTACGCCGTTGACCCGCAGACCATAGGCCACGTTTTCATAGATGGTCTTGGGAAAGGGGTTTGGCTTTTGGAAAACCATGCCGATGCGGCGGCGCAGGGCCACCACGTCCAGGCCCGGGGCATAAATGTCCGCCCCGTCCAGGGTCATGCGTCCTTCCACCCGGGTTCCCGGGATGAGGTCGTTCATGCGGTTGATGCAGCGTAGGTAGGTACTTTTTCCGCAGCCCGAGGGACCGATCAGGGCAGTGACCTGATTTTCCTCGAACTCCAGGGTGACGTCTTCCAGGGCTTTGAAATCCCCGTAAAAGAAGTCCAGATTGACCGACGAGACCTTGATATCCGGCACAGTGCTCTCCCTTGTGGCGATTCGCTTTGCATTGGCTTTCCCCGGCAGGAGAAAATCATGCTCCGCGTCTGTTAGCCGGAACGCGTTACGATACAATGACCCGATTGTTACATTTGAGCAACGAGCGGGCGGTCAGCGTATCGGAGTCACCACTATGCGCAATCCGTCGTCGGTATTGGAGATGTCCGGGGTGAGGCCCACGGCGCCGCTGTCCGGGGACGCATAGATAACCATGCGAAGGAATTCGTCATGCTCGCCCAGCACCACCTTGTCCACCCAGGGGGAGTCCAGGCGGAACACGTTGCCTCCGGTATTGTCCCAGCTGCCGAGCACATCCACCACGAGTCGGCCCGGCTTTTTCAACCAAAAGTGACGGGTGCGGGGCTTGGCCTGGTCCAGGGGCAGGGTCAGCAGCACGTCCCCTTCCAGCATGACGGCGTTGAGCGGCCCGGCGCGGTTCAGCTTTTTGGCGGGTTTGGCCGGTGCCGGACGGCTCGTCTCCGGGGTCGAAACTGCAGCCTTGGGTTCGGATTCGGGTTCGGGTTGCGGCTTTTGATCAGCCGGAGACGCATCCGGCCGTTGGGCCTGGGAATGGCCTGAAAGCGGCTCTTCAGCCTGATCCGGCTCCGCCATGGAATCCGCTCCGGGCCGATGCACGTATTCCGAGGGCAACACCGTGTTGTCCGCGGGACGGCGCACCTTCCACGGAGTATCGCCTTCGGCCGAAGCCGTTCCCGCGCCGCAGCACATCAGCAGCATGAAAAAAAACAGTATTCTCAAATTTATCCTGCGCATCCCGTATCCTGGCGGTTGGATTTGTCTCCCCTATCCTAGGGCAAACACGCCGTAAACGCAAAGTCGCAAAAGAATAAAATCGCACGGCCGGGCATCATGAGCCATGCCCCTGGGTCTTGGCCCTGGCGTTCCAGAGCAGCTCGGGCAATTCCACGGCCTGGAAGCGGTCCAGGGCGCGATCCAGGCGCAGGGCGGGCTGACGTTCCAAACCGCCCGTGGCTTCCAGCTGTGCATACGCCTCCACATACCGCTCGATCAGCAGGTGGTCGGCATACTGCCGGACCAGCCATTCCCGCGCCTCCCGGCCCATGTCCCGGGTCTCGTCCGGGGCGGCCAGCAGCCGCCGCAGCACGGGGTGGGCTTCTTCCAGACGCACATTGCAATACGGGTGGGAGGAGGTTCCGGCCATCTCCGCCAGCACGCGCAATTGGCGTCCGTCCAGGTAGGCGCAAACCGGCTTGCCCTGGCTCACGCCCTCCAATCCGGAGAGATGCATGGAGCCGTTGGACATATCGTCCAGCACAATGCGCGAGGAGGCCCGGGCGCGCAGAATCTCAGCCAGGGGGCGGCCATGCAGACGCAGCCAGGTACAGCCGGTTTCCCGGGCCAGCCGATCCATAAGCGCGCTCACTTCGGGATCCGCCTTGGTGTTCCAACGATTTTCCCACGCGCCGGTCAACTTGGTGGGGCTGAAAAAAAGATCCGTTTCCAGCGCGATGCCCGGTTTTGGCGGCTGATACGCGGGGTCGTCCTGGGGAACAAAGTTGGGTACCACCCTGGCCCGGGGGTACAATCGTTCCGGGTAATGGCTGATGACCAGGGCGGGCAGCGTGCAGGAAGTCACTCGCTCCAGGGGGACGTTCATGCGCAGGGCCACGGTCTCGGGCGTGGAGTGGAATTGCCGGAGCACCAGCGCGCCGTTGCGTTGCAGCGTCCGGAAGTCAATGGGCGCGAAGGTGGTGGAATCCAGGTCCAGATAATTGTGCAGGTGGATGATGTCCGCTTGTTGCGCCGCCTCAAGAGCGGCCTGCGGAGTTTCGGAAAACACGATGTCGTGTTCATACCATCCGAGCTGTTCCAGGGAGTAGCGTTCCAGGTCCACGAGCCGGGCCTGATGCGGGGTGTGGGCATTGATGCCCTGGACCAACCGCAGGGGCATGCCCGCCAGGGAGTTGGTGGAAAAGTGAACGATGCGCACCCGGGGCTACCCTTTGTTCCGCAGCCGCCCCAGGGGTTTTCCGGCCTGGGCCTCGCGTGCCGTGGCCATGGAGCTGAGCCGCTTGATCCATGCCTCGCCCGTGTGGGTGAGGAACAACACCTTGCGCCCCTTGTCGCCGCCCACGTCCATCTTGGAGATGCGGATTCCCTCCGAGGCCAGAATGCGGCGGGCCATGTTCACGTTGCGTTCACCAATGCGGAAATTGCTGCCCCGGTCCAGGCTGGAGCTGAGTCCCGCGGCCCCGCCCATGATCTTGACCTGCAGGGTGGAGTTGCGTGCGCCCAGCTTATACATGGCTTCCAACATATTATATACAGCGGTATCCACGTAGCGGCAGGCCTGTGGATCGGGCCGGGCCGAGCGGTCCTCTCCGCTATCGGGCAGAAAGCCGTGGCAGATGGCGCTCATGCGTTTTTCCGGGCAATACATGGTCACGGCCACGCAGGAGCCGAGCACCGTGGTCACCAACGTGGGCATGACCCCGAAAAAACAGTCGCCGGTCTGCAAAAATACCCGGGGATATTTATCCAACTCCTGCATGCTCCGCCCTTTGCCCCGCCTTTCCGCTCCGGCATGAATCACCGGTGTATGTAGATCGAACCTATTGGTGTAATACGAAAAAAATGTTGGATGGTCCGCTGTGGGCCGTGTTCTTACGGGAGCGAACCTTCAGCCTGCCACGCATCCGGCCCGTTGCCAAACTGCTCTCCGCATGTCCACAATACGCCACACGTGCCGCATTCATACCTGTTTTGCACGATCCGAGTCAATCGTCCGTGTTTTCGGCCGGCCCACCAGTTGGGACAACGCCAGGGAAACCAGACTCAGGACCGAGGCTCCCAGGAAAACCACCCGGTAGTCCACCATCCAGGCCAGCCCGCCCAGTACAGGCACCACCACCGCGGCCACATGGTTCACAGTAAAGCCCACGGCCATGCCCGAGGCCATGTCTCCGGGGTCCGCGATTTTTTGGTAATATGTCTTGATGGCCATGGCGCAATTAAAAAACACGTTGTCCAGCACATAGAGCAACCCGGCCACCAGGGCGCTATCCACCAGAGCATAGGCGCCAAAAACGAAAAACAGGCTGCCGTACTCCACACTGAGCACCGCGCGTTCGCCGAATCGGTTCACGGCCCGGCCAATGTACGGGTTCACCAGCCAGTTGACCACGTTGTTGAGCACAAACAGCAGGGTAATCTGCTGTACGCTGTATCCATAGCGCTCCACCAGCAAAAACACGGCAAAGGCCACGAATATCTGCCGCCTGCCCCCGGAAAGAAAGGTCAACACGTAAAACAGCCAATATTTTTTCCGGAAGACCAGCTCTTTCCGTTGGGCCGGAAGATCGTGCCGCGTGGGATCCCGGGTCACGGCCCAAAGCCCCAGCAGCGCGGCCAGCACGCCCATGGCCAGAAACATGGTCCGGTACTCCAGGTGCGCGGCCAAAACCCAGATCAGCCCGCCCACCACCAGATTGGTCACCGCGCCCATGCTCCGCAGCCGGGCCATGACCAGTGGAGCCTGCTTCAATCCGAAATATTGCAGGGTCAGGGACTGGTTCATGGTTTCAAAATAATGAAACCCAAAGGACATGAGCAGGGTGGTCAGAATCAGCCCCGAATAGGTGGGCAGATAGCCGGTCAGGGCCACGCCCAGGCCCATGAGCACCACGGACAGGGCGGCCAGGCGGTGCTGGCTGATGAACAGCAGCACATACACCGCCAGCAGCGCGAGAAATCCGGGCACTTCCCGCAGGGATTGCAGCGCGCCCATTTGCGCCCCGCTGATGCCCACGGTTTCCACGGCAAAATTGTTGAAGATCGTACGCCAGCCCTGGAGTCCGCCAAAGGCGGCCACCGTGAGCACCAAGAGGAACACGTACATCTTTCGGGAAGATCGGTCGGTCATGATGGATAGGCAACCTAGGCCCAAGCCCGGCTAAAAGCAAGGGCCACAGCGCGGAATGCAGGTCTGGACGACCCGCGCCAAGGGCGTTATGCTGCTCGTGTTATTTCCAGGGCCGTTTTTCTTCCCATGGCTGGAAACGGCATCATAAAGATTGTACACATTCGTACGCGCCCTTTTCGGGCGACCGACCATCCCACCCGGTCGGACCCGCATGTATCGAAACCGCCCGGGGCAGACCCTGGCCCCAAGGAGGACACATGGCCAACCAGAATTTTGAACAAGCGCTGTCCGTCGGGAGACCGCCGAACATCCGCAAACTTTTCCCCAATTCCAAGGCGCTCATCGTTTCCGGCAAGGTCATCGACCAAGCCATGCTGCGCAAGGGCAAATGCATGACCATCGCGGCCAACGGGCGAAACATCTTCGTCATCGAAGGCACCCTGCGCGCCGCGCAAAAGGCCGACGCCGCCGTGATCATCGAAATCGCCAAGTCCGAGTCCACCTATTGCCCCACCACCATGTTCAACATTGCCCGCCGGGTGGACGCGCTCATGAACCAGTACGGCATCACCGTGCCGGTAGCCATCCACGCGGACCACTATTTCATCAAAGGTGAGCCGGACTACAAGCAGGCGCTCACCGAAATTCCGGCCCTGTTCGACTCGGGCATCACGTCCATCGCCATTGACGCGTCCCACCTGCCCGACGCCGACAACCTCAAGACCAATATCGACCTGGCCCCGCTGATCCCCACCTGGGCCGGATACGAGACCGAAGTCGGCGAGATCAAGGGTACCCAGGGACTCTCCACCCCGGAAGAAGCCCTGTTCCTTATCCGCGGACTCAACGCCCACGGCTTTTTCCCGGATTGGATCGCCCTGAACAACGGCACCACCCACGGCATCGAAGCCACGGGCGCGGGCATTCAGGTGGACCTGACCCGCGACATCCACGAAGCCCTGGCCCCCTACGGCACCAGCGGCGCCCAGCACGGCACCAGCGGCAACGACTCGGACCGGCTGCGCCAGATCGCGGAAAAAACCCGCACCACAAAAGCCAACGTGGCCACAGCCCTGCAGATGATCGCCTGGGGCATCAAGGTCAACGATTACGGCAACGCCATCATGGAGGACGGACGGTTCGCCAAACTGGAAGGCCGCGGCCTCTCCGAAGAACTCTACGCCGAAATCCAGGCCCACGCCGATGAACACGACATCCAGGGCGGAAACTGGAAAAAACTGAACCTGCCCTTTGAGCGCCGCATGCTCGGCCAAACCGCCGATGTGCGCGAACGCATGGCCCAGGCCGTGGAGGACTTCGTCTACGACCTGCTCATCAACGTGTTCAACGCCAAGGGAACCGCATCCCTCGCCATGGACATGATCCTGGAGAAAAACTCCCACGACATGGGTGTCAAGGCTGACGCCTTTGAGGATCGGGCCGAATGGACCGAAGAAAAATACCGCGCCCGCGCCGATGCCATGGACGTGGACAAAGGACCGGAAGGCGATTTCGACGACTAGTCGCTGCCTGCCAAAACATTGCAAAACGCCCCTGGAACCCTCGTTCCAGGGGCGTTTTATACTCTCCTGCTAGGCGATACGTTGCGTGTTGGCTTGACCCAAGCGGCACTTCAACCCAACAATTCGCCGCAAGACCGCCTGGGCTTCGGCATCAGCAGGCTTCCTTTGCAGGGCAACCAGAGCATGTCGCTTCGCATGCTCAAAATTCGCATGCTGCATGAACAATGTCGCAACCTGCAAATGCGTCTTTGGGTTGGCATGTTGTTTGATCATACGTGCCGACTCCACAACGGCACTGCCCATTTCCCCTACGGACAAATATGACATGCACCATAAATGGTGTGGCTCTTCCAGGTCAGGGAATAGCGCTTTTGCATTGCCAAATGCCTCTTTTGCAGACTGTATCTTTCCAGACTTTAAAAATAAACTAATCAAATACAAATGGTAGTCCAGGTTTTGTGGACGCAGGAGAATCGCGGAATTCATTTGCTCGGCTGCGGCTTCCAGTTTCCCACATTTGTCCAGTTCTTTTGCATAGCTGTGGACATATTTCGGCCTATGCGGAAATTTTTCTGCGGCATCGGCAATTTCCTTTATCGCATTGTCGCCATCGCCGACGTGTTTGTAATAAAGGTATTGTTCATAGTGCAGGCGGGAAGGAGAACGCGCATTGATATATTTTGAAAGGTCACACGGCACCTCCCCTTTCTTCGATTCAAGAAACGTTGCAAGCCCACTCTGCTCGACAGTATCCAGAAAAGTGATTTGATCTTCTGCAACGCGCCGCATCTCTTGAAAAATCTCAGTTGGATAAATTCTGTTTTCGCTCTTTTGCATAAATCTGTACAGATGCTCACGGCAATATTTTCCCTCTTCCATCAGACACAGCAGAGACCTGAATACGTTTCGATCAGTTGGAACGGTTTTGTGGATGAATCGTTCAACCGTTTGGGTAATGACGACGTCCGGTGCAAGTTTTTTGATCAGATCCAATGGGAATAAATTGGAATTCACAAAATAAAGCTCAGAAAAATAAGCGGATATGTACTTGATATGATTAGCTGTAAACGAGTCGCCAAAAATAATGGCACGCTTAAGGTTACTGTTCCTATTCGTGTGGATTGAAATGAACCCGCGATTATGAAGGCCGTTGTTCCATGTCTCTACCGTTTCCGTTTCAATATCCAGTTCGACGGCAATGGACGTCCGCTGGGGGGAAAGCTTGTTTCCCAGGTCGCCGACCATAGTGACCTGCTTGGTTTTCGCTATGTCCAACGCGGTCCCAAGACGCAGCTTCTCTGCGATTTCATTCCAGACAACCGCACACCCCACACTGCTCCAATGTGTATCCGTTCTGTAATAGGTCAGCTCGTCATATTCCTTCAGCATATTGGATGGATACAGCACGTGCGGACTGGCTTTTTCCAGTTTACGAGCGATCCTTTTTTCGGAAACAACATGTTCATCATCAAGGTATTGAGAATAAACACAGTGCTTGTTTGGCACAATAAGGTAAAGGTATTGCGCCCCCACGGATCTACAGGCATCGAAGCGATAGTCTATTTCGGCTTTCCAACGGGCGACTTCCAACGGGGTCAGGTTGTATTCCCCTGAAATTTGTCTATAAACTTTGTTGTTATCGTTACACAAAAACAGAAAACCATTTTTCCCTACCCGAGCTTTTGTTTTTGAAACAACCATAGGTACCCACCCTGTTTTATTCACCAACGTTAAGCAAGCACCGTACCAATGATTAAAACGAAAACGCTGAGGTTGTGAAACTACGCGGGGGAAGAGACACAACCCTCTGGAACCGGCCTAAGGAATCAGGGACGACTTCGACAACTAGTCGCTACCTGCCAAAACATTGCAAAACGCCCCTGGAACCCTCGTTCCAGGGGCGTTTTGCGTTGCCGGTGTACATTCACGGCCGCATGATCAGCGAACCGAAGCGGGATTGTTCGTCCGTGTGGGGCGGCTTAAGCCCCGGTCCGGGAGGCCATGCGTTTTTCCAGGGATTGAAAGCCCCGGTCCAGCGCCACCATAAGCTGCTTGATATCGGCCAGCTCAAAGGGACGCTTCATGCGGGTGCGGTCGCCCGGATCCTTGTCGCTGTTCTGCATGTTGTTCACGATCTTGAGCACGCGCTGCGGCCCGAGGGCGCGCATATTTTCCAACAGGTCGCTGAAAAAATCCCGGGTAATGGAATGCACGCGGGGATCTTCAAGCATGCGCCGCCAATCCGTGGTGGTTTTCCCGAAATTGAATTCCACGGTGTATTCCTCCACGAGACTGCCGAGGTCTTCGCGGCGCTCCTGCATGGCTTCGTTGTGTTCGCTGAACATCACGGGCTTGGCCGTGAACCCGTCCAATCCGGGAATGGATCCCCGCACCGACACCAGAAAGTAGCGGACCAGCGGACGCGGAATCACCCCTTTGGTGAAGACCTTGCGCGCGGCCTCGTCCTGCCTGGAGTCATCCGGGTACAAAACCGGCTTTTTGAACGGCCGCATCAACCCGAATTCAATGAGCAAACGCCCCATGGGGTCGAACCCCCGGTTACTTGGCCGCAGGTAGGCGTCAAGAATGGAGAGCATGCGTTCCGAGCTTTCCCGCTTGAATACCTCCATGCTGCTGTACCCCTGGAAGGCAGTGCGGATCACGTCCTCAATGACGCTCCGCTCCATGCCCATGGAGACCATTTTCTGCTTCAATTCCTTGGAAAAAACCAACACCTGCTTGCGGCAGGCGGTAAGGGCCAACTCGTAAATCAGATTGCGGACGTCCTCGACGTGACGTGAACTGGTATGCTCCATCGTGCCTTATCCCTCGTTGTTTGCGGCAGACTTGGAGTCTAGCGGAAATGGAGGCGAATGTCGCGGTGTTCCAGCAAGAGCATGCTTTTCTGACCGTAATTTTGGTTCGTGTCGCTTCGTTGCTATTCGCCCAGGCCCAGAACCGACTGCACCCAGTTCATGGCCTGCACACAGGCCGCGTCCGAAAGCGACTGGTCCAGACCGAGCCGCTCGCAATGCTCCACAATGGCCGGTACATCGGCCTTTTCATAGCTTCGGGCCAGGACCAGCATGGAATGAAGCGCACCCTGGGCGCGACCGGTCAACACATCCGCTAATTCCGCCTCCAGGGGCAGGGATTCCAGCACCTGCTCCATGTCGATGCGCAGCAAGGCGTCCAGCATGGAAAATAACCCCAGGGTAAACGCGGTCTGGGAGGAAATCTGCAATGCCGGAGCCAGCTCTCCCATGAACTTGGCCCGTTGCAGCGAAAGAAAACTCACTTCCGAAGCGCGGGCCGAAGGGTTGAGGTCCGCGAGGATAACGGCCTGGAGCCAGTGGACCAGCGGTTTTTGGCCGATCAGGTTCACGGCGTGCCGCACGGACTCCACCTTGCGGGACAAACCAAACGCCGCGGAATTCACATAGCGGAACAACCGATAGGAAAGAGCCGGGTCCGTATTGATGATCTCCGCGATGCGCGAGGATTCAAAGTCCGGGCTGGATAATTCCTTGAGCAGGCTGAGCTTGGCCGCGGCACCGGCAGGAACCTTGCGGCCCGGAAGAATTTCCGGCTTGCTGAAAAAAAATCCCTGAAACAGGGTAAAACCGAGTTCCCGGCATTGGGCAAACACGGTCTCATTCTCGACCTTTTCGGCCAACAGCTGCAGCTTGCGCCCCTTGACCCGATCCAAAGCCTGCCGGATGCGTTCCGGGTCGGAATCCAGCGCCAGAATGTCCACCTTGAGGATGTCCGCCAAATCCAAAAACGGATCCAGCGCGGCTTCCCCGATATAGTCGTCCATGGCCACGGTGTAGCCCTCGGACTTAAGCCGTTTGATGATCTCAAGCACTTCCTGGGAGGGCGTGACGGTTTCCAACACCTCCACCACGCAGAGGCTCGGCGGCAGTGCCATGGGGGCTTCTTCCAAAAGAAGCCGCTCGGGAAAGTTGATCAAAACGCGTTGCCCCTGGCTCAGCCCGGGCCGTGCCAGGGTGAATCCGTCCGCAATGACCTGGGACGTGGCCAGATCATCATCCAACACCCCGGCAGTGTTCGCCGTTGCCGAGGAACGGAACAACAATTCGTAGCCCCAGACTTTTTGCTCCGCCGTAAAGATGGGCTGCCGGGCGATGAAGACGGATTCCCCGGAATCCGTGGGAAGTGGTGTCGGTGTCTGCGTCATGAGGCGTTACTCGTCACGGAATTTGGGGTAATGTGAAAAATGGATTTTGTTGCGCGTGTTGATATCCACGCTCTTCCCGTCCTTTTCCACCCGCCAGGTATACGGCGCCACCAGCGTGATGCGGACCCGGTCCGCCAAACGGACAGGCAGTCCAAAACCCTTGAGTTTTCCGGGCTTGCGCACCACGGCCGTGAATTCCGTAGGCGGATTGTCCGGCGTCAGCGGCACATCGGGTACAACGTGGATCCAGTCCACAAACGCGGCGGTTTCGGTATAGACCGTGAGTTTATCCAAGGCAATCCCTTGCCCGGCCCAGCCCAACGCGCATGCGGCCGCGATAAGCGCCATGAAAAAAAACCGCGATAAGCAACGACCAAAACGATCATTCCGTAGGAACATGAGCCATTCTCCCGCGTTGCAGACTGCGGCGAAACCGGTCTGCTGCCTTGCTCAAAAACGCTCTTATCTGCGTAGCAAATCTCCGCATCGCCCTGGAACTTCTTGCATCCGTTGCGCTCCACCCTCTGAAACCAGCCTGCGTTTTTGATTTTTCATGAGACTGTAAACGGGGATTGCCTTCTATTTGATATCTGCAACAGGGATCAATGTCCATTCCCCATGCGCAGAGCACAGCCGAACAAATCGAAATCCCTTGATAAAGAACAACGAAATTATAATCCATCCCCGTTCACCCCATGCATGGGCGCGGTGCGTCGTGTCGGGCGTACTGTCTCGGCTGCCGGGCATTGACCAAATAAAAATAGTTATTATTCTTTTACCGTCAATCTCCAACAACATGGAGGAACCATGAAAAACTTGATCGCAACCAGCCTGGCGTTGGGTGTGCTGGCCATTGGCTCGCTGGGCATGACCCCGTTCCGAGGTACGGCGCGGGCCGCTTTTGCCGAACGCATCCCAAACCGGGAGTCCCTGCGGACAGCAGTGTTCGCCGGAGGATGTTTCTGGTGCACGGAAGCGGATTTCGAAAAAATCCCAGGAGTGGTGGGCGTCATCTCCGGGTACACGGGCGGACAGACTCCGGACCCGGGATACGAAGAGGTTTGTTCCGGCCAAACAGGACACATGGAGGCCGTCCAGGTCTGGTATGATCCTGAAAAGGTGAGCTATTCCTTCTTGCTGGATTGGTTCTGGCGGCACGTGGATCCCACGGACGACGGCGGTTCCTTTGTGGATCGAGGCGGGCAATACGCCTCGGCCATTTTTTATCAGGATGAACAACAGCGCCAGCTCGCCGAGGAATCCAAGTCGCGGCTGGAGGACTCGGGCATTCTGAAAAGCCCCGTGGTCACGCCCATCCTGCCTCTCGGTACATTTTACGAGGCCGAAGCATACCACCAGGGCTACCACGAGCGAAACAGCACACGCTACCGCTCCTATAGATGCAGTTCCGGACGGGACGCGTTTCTCCGCAACGTCTGGGGGGACAAGAAGGATAGCATGGAGCCTGTTCTCGGCACGAACCCCGCAAAGCCCTCCCAAGAGGAATTGCGCTGCCGGCTCACGCCCCTGCAATTCAAGGTGACCCAGGAGGAAGGAACCGAACCGCCCTTTGATAACGAATACTGGGATAACCACGCACCAGGAATCTACGTGGACCGCGTATCCGGCGAACCGCTGTTCAGCTCCACGCACAAGTTCGATTCCGGCACGGGCTGGCCCAGCTTCACCCAACCTCTGGAAAAAGAAAACATCACAACCCACGAGGACCGCAAGCTGCTCAGCGTACGCACCGAGGTACGCAGTCGCCAGGGCGACAACCACCTCGGCCATGTGTTCGACGATGGCCCGAACCCCACAGGAATGCGCTACTGCATCAATTCCGCGGCACTCCGGTTTATCCCAAAAGAAGATCTGGAGGCGGAAGGCTATGGGGACTATGCCCCCCTGTTTGAATAACAACTCCAGGTATGCCCCATCATCCACAACAGCGGATCAGCAACATGGTCCGCTGTTGTTTCCTGACAGGAATCAGCCCTGCCCATCGGCTTGAGGCAATCCCTCACGTGAAACATCCAACAAAAAAATCCGCGCCGCGTCACCGCTCATGGTAAAGGGGTCATAACGCTCCAGCACCGTGAACCGCTGCAAAAGATTCAATGGGATATTGTCCGTGGCCACAGCCGCCATGCTCCAATCCGCGAAATCCCGGCGGTGGATGTACGCATATTCCAGCAAAAGCAAATCCGTATGTTTGGGGTGGCGTTGCAGCCGATTATACAACGCGTTCACGCTCTCCCGCGGTCCCTCGATCCACTGCAAAAACGACGTTTCCGAATGACACAACACTCCCGTGATGTGGTCTCGCTTATTCAGCTTGCGCGATTCCTCAAGAATATCATCCAAATCCCGAGAACAAAAATCCTCGGAAGGACGACTGGCATAAAGTAGCCGGACCATATGCATCACTCAGACTCCTTGTCTCACTCATTGGCACTTGATCAACATCATATACCATACTCCGTCGGCAGGATAAAAGAAACGATCCACGCCACCCGATCGCCGGAGGCAAAAAGTTCAATACGTTTGCGAGGGGCAACCCTTTCTTGCAGAAAGG
>NZ_FUYC01000026.1 GCF_900167125.1 Paucidesulfovibrio gracilis DSM 16080 | reverse complement strand
GGGGGTCCAGGGGGAAGAACCTTTCTTCAGAAAGGTTTTCCCCTTGGTCGCCGAAGGCCGCTTTTTTTCTTTCTGTCGTCATTTCAGGATCGAATCCAGACGATTCCTGCCTGGCGGCCTGTGGTTTTGTCGCGGCGGTAGGAGTAAAATTCACGGGATCGTGTTTTTGTGCACAAGTCCACGCCATGGATTCGTTCCGGGCGGAGTCCGGCGCGCAACAGTTGGTCGCGTGTCAATTGCCACAGGTTTACTGTGGCGGTGGCGGGATCGTACCAGGGGGAAAACTCCGGGCCGAACTCGTCCATAAAATGCACGAACTGTGCTTCTTCCGGTCCCAGGCTGGGACCGCGCACCGCAAACAGCTCTTCGGGCCGCAGAGCGTAGTGTTCGCAAAAGGCGCGTACCCCGGATCCGGGGAAGTTTATTCGGTTGCCGCGCCAGCCCACATGCAGGCCGGCTATGAACCGACCCGATTCATGCGCCAACAGCACGGGCTGGCAGTCTGCGGTTTTAACCATCAGCCCAAGGCCCGCTTGTGTGGTGGTCATGCCGTCGGCTTCGCGTCCCGAGTCCGGCCGGGCATCAAAGAACACGGCATCCTGGTGGACCTGCCGACAATCGGCCAGCGCCTCCAATTGCAGTCGTGCACGGAGCGCCTCGCGGTTGCGGGTCACGCTTTCGGCATTGTCGCCCACATCGTAGGAAAGGTTGGCCGCGTCAAAGGGGGGTGCGGACGCGCCGCCCCGACGGGAGGTGAAGGCGAATCCCACGGAAGGCAATTCCGGCAATGCAAACGGCACAAAGGCTATCTGTACCACAGTTCCTCCTCGGTGCAGACCGCGTTCACGGGACGGTCCCAGTCGTCCAGCGGCAGACGGGAGCAGACCTGAAAGGAATAGCAGAGACCGAATTTCAGGGCGCGTCCCATTTGTATGCCGCCCAGGAGCCGGTCATAGTACCCGCCGCCAAACCCGAGGCGAAAGCCTTCGTTGTCGAAGCCGACTCCCGGAATCAGGGCGATGTCCGGGGCGAAAGCCTCGGTTTGCAGGTCTACGATGCGGCAGTCCTTGCCCGGTTCCATGATTTTGTAGGCACCGGGTGTCAGGTCTGTTTCGCAGGCCACGCAAGCCACGTCCATGACGCCGGGCTGACCGGGACGGCAGCGCGGAAGCAGTACGTCCACGCCCCGTTGCCAAAGCTCCACGATCAGGGACCGAATATCCACTTCGTTCTGGGTGGGCCAATACATCAGTGCCTGACGCGTATTTTTCCAGGCCAGGGTCTCGCGAATCCGGGCCACGGCCCGAGCGCTTTTTTCAGCAACTTCTTCGGAGGCCATGGCGCGCCGTTCTTCAATGAGCCGTCGTCGAACTTTGTCCTTTTTGGTCATCCTATCCTCAAGCCATTGCGTGCTGTGTCCTTCCCGTTTATGCTAACTTGCGGCGGACAACAAGTCCTGGCCCGGGGCCGGGATACACGCCCGCCGCAAACCGCAAGGAGTCGTCATGCACTGGATCGCCTTTGGCGACGTTCACGAAGATACCGCCATGGTTTCGCGCATTCCCGACCTGGAACAGGCCGAGGGCGTGATCATCAGCGGCGACCTGACCAACCGCGGGGGCCAGGCCGAGGCCGGAACCGTGCTGGAGGCCATTGCCGCGCGTTCGGCCCGCATTCTGGCCCAGGTGGGCAATATGGACACCCGCGCCGTGAATGACCTGCTGGAAAAACGCGGGGAAAATTTGCATCTGCACGTGGTGGACCTGTTCCCTGCGCTGCAAGGCCGACGCATCGGCGCGTTCGGGGTCGGTTTTTCCACGCCCACGCCATTCGGCACGCCCGGCGAAGTGTCGGACGAGCAGATTGATACCTGGATTCGCCAGACCCATGCCAAGGCGCGGGATTTCGACGAGTTGGTGGTCGTGGTGCATACGCCGCCCGCCAATACCCGCACGGACCGCGTCAGCGGCGGTGCCCACGTTGGCAGCGACAGTGTGCGCGCTTTTTTGGAAGAAACCCGCCCGGCGCTGTGCATCACCGGCCATATTCACGAATCCGTGGCAGAAGACGCCATCGGCCCGACAAAAATCATCAACCCCGGCATGCTGGCCCAGGGCGGCTACGTGCGCATCGAGCCGGGAGACCTGGGCGTGACCGGCACGCTCTTGCAGGCCTGATTCCCATGCGCGTTCGTTGCGTGTTCGTGGGGCGGCTCAAGGAGAAATTTTTCCACGCAGCAGCCGAGCATTACCTCAAGAAACTGGGTCGGTTCTACAAAGTCGAATTGGTGGAATTAAAGGATGCGCCCGGCAAACTTCCGCCGGAAGAAAAAAAACGCCGCGAAGCACGGGCCTTGCTTGATGCGCTGAAACCAAAGGATTTTGCCGTGGTGCTGGACGAGCGCGGCCAGGAATTGCCCTCACGCAGGCTGGCAGCCAATCTGCGGCGTTGGACCGAAGACCCGGGCCGAACCCCTTGTTTCGTCATCGGCGGACCGTTTGGCCTGACCGAGGAGGTGCGCGCACGGGCGGACCTGCTTTTTGCCCTGGGAAAGGCCACCTGGCCGCACGAGTTGTGCCGGGTCATGCTGCTGGAGCAACTATACCGCGCTGCCAGCATCAATAAAGGCCTGCCGTACCATCACGATTGATGACAAAAACCAAACCGTCCTTATTGGCGTACCCACGGAGGGCGGCGCAACCGGAACCGCGTCAGGAGAATGCGACATGATCTTTTCCGAATACCTGGAGAAAATCGAGGGATACGTCCGTAGCGGCGACCTTGCCTTTGAGTTCGAGAACGGGGAGGAAGAACAACGCGGGGAGATTCTCGATTTTTTGGAGCGGCTTATGGATCTGGCCGAGGAATGCGATGAACTCGCTACCCGGCTGATTTTCAAAGATGCCTACATGGAACGCGCTGAAGTCGAAGAGTGATGCTTTTGGGGGGCCGCAGGTCTCCTGGTCGCCGGAGACCTGCCGTTCAGCCCAAAGCCAACCGTCCTTTCATCATAGTAGAAAGGGGCGCATTTCCTTTTTCACAAAGGCACGGTGTTTTTATTTTTTAGTGAGCCATTCCAGGATAATGCGGAGTAACTCTTCACGCAGCACGGGCTTGGCCAGGTGGAGATCGCAGCCGGCTTCCAGACATTTTTCCGCATCTCCCTTGAGCGCAAAAGCGGTCAGGGCGAACACCGGGGTGCGGGAGCGGGCTTCTTCCTCTTCCAGGCGGCGAATGGCGCGCACCGCGTCGTAGCCGCTCATGACCGGTAGCTGCATGTCCATGAGCACCAGGTCATATTGATTGGCCGTAAATTTTTCCACGCCTTTGGCTCCGTTTTCAGCCATGTCCAATTGCAGACGGGTTGGTTCCAGGTAGGCCCGTATCAGAGTGCGGTTGGACTCGGTGTCCTCCACGAGAAGAACGTTTCCCGGAGGAATGGACTCTTCCAGTTCCTGCGTGGGGCTGGGGGGTGGTTCTTTTTTTTCGGCTCCGGGCGGTTCCTGCAGGGGGATGGTGACGTGAAACGCGCTGCCCCGGCCCTCCTGGCTTTCCACCCAGATGCGCCCGCCCATGAGCTGCACCAGTCGCTGGCTGATGGTCAGTCCCAGGCCGGTTCCGCCGTATTGCCGGGTGGTGGAGGCGTCGGCCTGCACAAAGCTTTCAAAGATGTCCTTGATTTTATTCGGCGGAATGCCGATGCCGGTATCCCGCACCGTGAACCGGACCTGGTCGGGGGCTTCGGTTTGCCGTTCGCGCCGGGCCGTCAGTTCAATGCTTCCCTCATGTGTGAATTTGACCGCGTTGGAGAGCAGGTTGGCCAATATCTGGCGCAGCCGACCCGGGTCGCCGACCAGGGTTTCGGGCAGTTCCGGGTCGAGTTCCGTGTGCAGCTGCACCTTGTTTCGCCGCGCCCGGATGCCCATGATGTGGGCTAATTTTTCCACCAGTTCCGGCAGGGAGTACGCAATGTGTTCCAGCACCACCTGCCCGGCTTCCACCTTGGAAAGGTCCAGGATGTCGTCGATGAGGGACATGAGTCCTTCTCCGGCGTTGCGGAACAATTCCACGTAGCTTTGTTGTTCTTCGGTGAGTTCGCTTTCCGAGAGCACGTCCGCCATGCCGAGAATGGCGTTCATGGGCGTGCGGATTTCATGGCTCATGGAGGCCAGGAATTCGCTTTTGGCGCGGTCCGCGTTTTCTGCGGCAAGCCGGGCCTGTATCAGCCGTTCCTTGGCTTCGATCTGGTTGGTGATGTCGCGGAAGATGAAGAGAACCCCGGCGTAGTCCTCGTTGTTTTTGAAATTTACCCCATGGGTTTCCATGTGGCGCCACTGTCCGTTTCTGGCCCGCCAGCGGCATTGGATGGTGACGCTTTCGCCGGGGGAGGCCAGGAACCGCCGCAGCTCGTAATCCACCCGCAGGGCGTCCTCGGGGTGCACGTAATCCACGAAGAACTGGCCGCGCAATTCATGGGAGCGGTAGCTGGTGATGCGTTCCACGGTGGGGCTGTCCAGGGGGATGTCCAGCCGCAGTTCGTCATCCATGGTCAGGATGGCGTAGGGGCTGTTTTCCACAATGGCCTTGAGCCGTGTTTCGCTCCGGCGCAGTTTGCCGAGCGCGTCGATGCGGGCGGTGGCATCCAGGGCGAATCCGCTGATGAAGGCCGGGGTACCGTCCTCATTGCGGGTCAGCCGGGCACTTTGGCTGATCCAGATGAGTTCGCCGTCCCGCCGTCTGGCGCGGTAGAGAAATTCCGTCACCTCGCCCTGCTGTAGGAGTATATCCAGCAGTCGCTGACGGTCGGAATGATCCAGGTACCAGCCGTCAGCCAGGCTTTTGGCGGAGTGCTGCACCTCGTCCAGGTCATGATATCCGCTGATGCGCAGCATCTCGTGGTTGACGCTGAGGATGCGTCCATCGGCCGTGGTCTTGAAGATGCCCACGGGAACATGCTCGTAGACTTCTCGCAATTCCCGTTCGGCCCGGGCCAGGGCGTCCTCGGTGCGTCGGCGTCGGCGCACTTCCTTATTCAGCCGCCAGTTCCACAGCAGGAGCAGCACGAGGATGACCCCGCCTGCGCCGCCCACGCGGAACACCAGCCTGCCGAACGCACTGTTTCGCTGCAGCGGCAGCGTTGCATCGGTGCCGAGTCTTTTTCCGGTTCCGTCCGGGAGTGCGGCCTGCATGAGCGGAGCAGGTTGGGAAGCGGCTTGTGAGTTCAGGTGCCGGGGCGATTCGTTTCCCATGCCCCTGGCGTGTCCATGGCCGGGCAAAAGCAACAGCACGGCGCACAGCAACGTTCCCCCGAGCAGGAGCGTACAGTATGGTTTTCGCAGCGTTCCACGGCGTGGAGGGCGGGCGAACCGTGCAACAGGCCCAGAATACAACAACATGGGGAGAACGATAGCATAAAATAACACGGGCCAACAGTACCTTCTCTGCAAAAAGACGATACAAAATTATACCTAAACCTTGGGGAATGCGTACGAAAGAAAAACGCATCCTTTTGGAAACCCTGCGTATGCCGCGTTTCTCATGCCTTGACAGCGACGCGGCGCTGTTGCATCAATGCAACTTGGTTGCAAAGCAGGAGGAACCATGAAGCTCACAAGGTATTTTTCATTGGTGTTGTGCGCCGTGTTGTTGGCGGCGTTGGTTGTTTTGCCTGCGTCCCGGGCCTTGGCGCGTCCGCTGAGCGTTGCCGTGAGCGTGGCGCCGCAGCAATGGGCCGTGGAACAGGTGGGCGGCGGCCTGGTTTCCGTGCTGCCCCTGGTGCCGCCCGGGTCCGACCCGCACGTGTATGAGCCGAAGCCCTCCCAGGTGGCGCAATTGGCCGATGCGGATCTGTATCTGACCATAGGCCTGGAGTTTGAAAAAGCCTGGTTGGGACGGCTTGCCGGTGCCAATCCCCATCTGCATGTGGTTTCCATGCTCGGGACCGACGCCCCGGTACCGGAAATCCCGGAGCAGCACGACCACCATGCCGAAGTGCAGCACGACCACCATGCCGGACATCACCATCATGAAGGTTTGGATCCGCATGTCTGGACTTCGCCCAAGGGCATGGCACGCATGCTGGACGGCACCCTGGCCGAGCTGGTGCGCCTGGATCCGGACAACGCCGTGCAATACCGCGAGGGCCACGCCCGGGCCATGGCCGAGGTGCACGAGCTGGACCGGGAGATTCACCAGATGTTCGATCCCATCCCTGCGGATCGCCGTGTATTTTTGGTGTTCCATCCGGCCTGGGGACATTTTGCACAGGATTACGGACTGCGGCAGCTTTCCATTCAGATGGAAGGGAAGGAACCGGGTCCGGTGGAACTGGCCCGCGTCATCCGTGAAGCCAAGGAAAGCAACGTCAAGGCTGTGTTCATCCAGCCGCAGATGTCGCGCCGTACCGCCGGTCAGGTGGCCAATGCCCTGGACGGGCGCGTGGTCAGGGCCGATCCTCTGGCTTTGGACTGGGCACAAAACTTGCGCTCTGTGGCCCGTGGGTTCCGCGTTGCCATGAGCGGCAGCGGGGAATGAGCATGGGGGCAATGCCGGTCTCGGATCCCGCCATCCTTATGGAAAACGTCTGTTTTGCCTACAACGGACGTCCCGTGTTGCAGGATGTGGGGCTGCGTGTGCAGCGTGGGGATTTTCTGGCCGTTGTCGGTCCCAACGGCGGCGGCAAGACCACCCTGGTCAAGCTGCTGCTCGGCTTGCTGCGCCCCCGGGCCGGGCGGGTACGGGTGCTCGGCAAGACACCGCCCAAGGCCTCGCGTTCCATCGGGTATGTTCCGCAACATACCCATGCCCGCACCGGATTTCCACTCACCGTGCTGGACACGGCCCTCATGGGCGTGGACCGCTCCGGCCTGGGCCTGTTTCGTTCCGGCGCGGCCGCGAGGGAAAAGGCGCTGCGCGCCTTGGCCCGGGTGAATATGGAAAGCCACGCGCACAGGCTCTTTGGCGAACTCTCCGGCGGCCAGCGGCAACGCGTGCTCATTGCCCGCGCCCTGGCCGCGGACGCCGAACTGCTGGTCCTGGACGAACCCACGGCCAGCATTGATCCCCACGGCTCGTTTTGCTTTTTCGATTTTCTTTGCAAGATGGGCGAGGCCCGCAAGCTCACCATCGTGGCGGTCAGTCATGACATGAGCCTGCTCACCACGCGCATTACCTCGGTGGCGGCCGTGAACCGCACCGTGCTTACCTCTCCCGGACCGCGCATGACCAAGCCCATGCTGGAGCTGCTCTACGGTCAGCACGAACACACCTGCGCCATGGACGACTACATTCTGGAACTTACCCGCCGCCACGGTCCCATTGCGGACGCGTCCGGGGAACAGCCCTCCGAGGGAGCCGCAGCGCATGAATGATCTCTGGCAACTGCTTTCCTTCGGGTTCATGCACAACGCGCTGTTGGCCGGAGTGCTGGCGTCCGTGGCTTGCGGGGTCATCGGTTCCCTGGTGGTGGTCAACCGCATGGTTTTTCTGGCCGGGGGCATTGCCCATGCCGCGTATGGCGGGGTGGGCTTGTCCTTTTTTCTGGGCTGGCCCGCGTTGCCATGTACCCTGGGATTCACGGCTGGCGCCTCGCTGCTTATGGGCGCGGTGACCCGCTCGAAAAATGAACGCACCGACACCGTGGTGGGTGTGCTCTGGGCTGCGGGCATGGCCACGGGCATCATTCTCATCGACCTTTCCCCGGGGTATGCCGCTGACCTGATGGGCTTTTTGTTCGGATCCATTCTGGCGGTGCCGGCCACGGATCTTTGGGTCATGCTGGTACTGGACCTGCTCGTGATCGGGCTGACCGCATTTTTCTATCATGATTTGCTGGCCATGAGCTTTGACACCGAATTTGCCGAGGCACGCGGCGCGCCCGTGGTCCTGCTGCACTATCTGCTGCCCCTTATGACCGCCCTGTGCGTGGTCATGATCGTGCGGGTTGTCGGGCTTATCCTGGTCATCGCCCTGGTGACCATTCCGCCGTATCTGGCGGAGCGCAAGGCCCGCTCCCTGGCCGGAATGATGCTCCGGGCCTGCCTTTGGAGTTTGCTGTTCTGCACTTTGGGCCTGCTGGTCTCGGCCCTGCTGGACATCACCTCCGGCGCGTGCATCATCGCGGTGGCCGCCGGTTGCTTCTTTCTGCTCACGGGCTGGGACGGCCTGCGAAAATATTTTGCGGGACAACGGTCATGAGTCATGCAACATTGCGCCAGGCCGGGGTGGACCCCACGGCGCGAAGGGTCATGGTCTATGAGGCCGTGGCCCGGGCCGAAGGCGCGGTCAGCGCGCCCGATCTGCTCGGCACCCTTTGCGCCCACATGAACAAGGTCACGCTTTACCGCATCCTTGATCTGCTGGTGGAACACGGCGTGGTTGCCCGGCATACCGGACCGGAACGCACGGCTCATTACTGCCTGGGACGCGGACACGGCCATTTTCACTGTACGCATTGCGGCCGCTGCATCTGCCTGCGGCTGGAGGACGCGCACCTGGAACGCCTGGTGGGACCGGAATTGACCGGATTGGGACGAGTGGAGGACGTGGAGCTGCGGGTGGAAGGGATTTGTTCGGACTGCCTGAAAAAATAAGTCTTCCTTTTTTTGTGCGTATCAGCCAGTATCGCATAAATTTTTTCATTCCACCTCGGAGGAACGCCATGCCTTGTCCCTGCTCCCGGTCCGGATTCCTGCCTTCCTTGTTTATGGCCGTATTGATCCTGGGGGCGGGGCTTTGCGTTCCGGCCCAGGCCTTGAGCGCCCATCGCCTGGACACGGACCCGGCCAAGGACGTGCTCTACCAGATTTCCACCATCGCCAAGCTCAAAGCCGGATACTACGACTCGGAACAGACCGTCACTGATCTGCTGGAGCGGGGCGACTTCGGCATCGGCACCTTTCAGGGGCTGGATGGAGAAATGTTCGTGCGCAACGGGCAGGTCTGGCAGATTCCAGTCACCGGCACGCCCAAACGGATCCGTGGCGGCCTGGGCGTACCATTTGCCCAGGTGACGTATTTTGAACCGGACCTGGAGTTCACTTTCAAATACGTAGCGGATTATGATGACTTCAAAAAACGTCTGCTGGACGAGTTGCCCGGGCCGGATATGCTCTACGCCGTGCACGTCAGCGGTACGTTCCAGTATGTCCAGGCCCGCAGCGTCCCGGCCAGCCAACAACCCTTTCCATCCCTGGCCGAGGTCATCGAGCGGCAGGCCGTGTTCCCGCTGCACAACCGCAGCGGGCATATGGTGGGCTGGCACACCCCACATTATATGACCGGTGTGGGCGCGCCCGGGTTGCATCTGCATTTTCTCGACGACATGGAAAGCGCGGGCGGCCATGTGCTTGATTTCAGCGCCGCCGAAGTGACCATCCAGCTCGACGTAACCCCGGTCATGGAAATCCGGCTGCCGAAAAATACGGCCTTTTGATCGAACAACCGTCCGATCAACTCGGCGGCTTTGCGCCGTTGGATCAGAGCAGCCGCTTGGCGTACGCCTCCGGCATGCCCACCCGCTTCATGGCCTGCACGGTCTTTTGCGCGTCGTACTCCACAAACACGGCCCGCAGCGTGGCGGCCGCTTTGTTCAGCAGCACGTACTTGGCCCGCTTGTCCGCGTCACGGGGCTGGCCCACGGCGCCCACGTTCACCAGGTAGCGGCGGGTTCGATCCAGGGGGACGGGCTGGTCCGTGATGTCCTCGCGCCACGCTTTTTCGCCGTCATACACATAGAGATTCAGCTCGTGCGTATGCCCGGCGAACGCCAGCCAATGGGCATACGACGCGAATACCTCGGCCAGATCGTCTTCATCCAGGGTGTAGAGGTACTTGTTCACGGAGTCGGGCGGACAGCCGTGGACAAAGAGCATGTCCCCGCGTTCCATGGTCGGGGGCAGGGTCTGAATCCATTCCAGCGTGGAATCCGAAAGCAGGGTGCGCGTCTTTTGCAAGACCTTGCGCACCGGCGGCACGAACCAATCCATATATTCCTTGCCCTGCAAGCCCTGCTCATGGTTGCCCAGCACCATGGGGATGCCGCGTTCACGGATGCGGTTCACGCAGCCTTCCGGGTCGGGTCCGTACCCGATGGCGTCGCCCAGGCAAATACTATCCTTTACCCCGCGCCGCTCGATGTCCTCAAGCACGCGGTCCAATGCCTCAATATTGCCGTGCGCGTCGGAAATGACGGCCAGCGCATCCGTTGTGATCAGTGTTTCGCTCATGGGGTTGTTGTAGCCGGGGCAACATGCGGATGCAAGCACAGCGCCGGTTGCCGCCACAAGGGGAAAACGTTTTGCACATCCCCCTTGCAGTGCCTTCCCACGCCATGCCCCGGCCAAGCAAGACGCGGCCGGTAAAGGGGATTTCCAAAGGGGTCGCGGACCCTTTGACCGCCGGCGGCCTGCCTTTGTCTTCCCCAGCCTGTTGATCCGGCGGAGCTGTTTTCCCATCCCTCCCCTCCATGCATCCGTTGGTTGCGACCCGCTTTTCATCCTGTCCACGTAGGAAATATCCAACGCCGGATACTTTTTACGAGGTGTAAAAGATCCTGACAGTTCCGGGTGTAAACCATTTGGACACCTGGTGAACCCGCCTTTAGTCTATCGCATGATTTCAATATGTTAGCCGTTCTTTTTCGGCATGTGAATTCTGGCACGCATGTTGCCTTTAGAAAGGCAGACCGTGGAGTGAAACCGTGAACAGGAATGAAATCATGATCCTCATTGTGGACCGCAACCCGCATGTGCGTGAATTTCTCGGCCGGGAGTTTCGGAGCCGAGGTTTCGGTATTTGCGCAGCGGGAAGCGCAGAAGCCATGCGTTGTCGGCTTGCTTCGTCCACGCGCCCGGATCTGGTCATTCTTGATCCGGATCTCCCTCCCTACGGTGAAGACGCGTTGTTGGGCGAGCTGTGCTCCGCGCATCCGGACCTGCCGCTGGTGCTGCATGGCCACGGCGTGGGCGACTATTCGTGTCCCGGTCCGGGGGTGATCGAACTGGTGGAGAAGAGCGGACGCACAGACGCCCTGGGTGCGGCGGTGGATCGGGCGCTTTGGCGCGCCTCCCGGCGCACGGACGCGCTTTGATGCGGCGAACGAGGCAGGCACGGAGGAACAGCGGCATGACGGATAAGAGCTATTACAGCCAGTTGCGGCGCAGCATCATCGGCACCATCGTGGTCGTGTCCCTCACTCCGTTGATCGTGCTGGCGGCGTTGGGCGGGTATCAATTCCACTCCGCCTACAAGCAGAAGATGCTCGCGCACATGGAACAGCTGGTTTTTGGCCACCAGCAGAGCATCGACGCATTTCTTTCCGGCAAGCTGGCGGAAATCCGGGTGCTTACCGACGTAGCCGGGTTTGACAAGGTTCGTGACGATGCGGGCCTGGCCGATCTGCTGCAAAGCCTGCAGGAGCGGCACGACGGCGTGTTCGTGGACCTGGGGCTGGTCAATGCCCAGGGAACCCAGGTGGCCTATTCCGGTCCCTTCCGCCTGGGCCGGGCCGACTACGCGCATGCGCTCTGGTTCCAGGAGACCATGCAGCGCGAGTACTACATTTCGGACGTGTTCCTCGGGCTGCGCGGCCTGCCGCACTTCATCGTAGCCGTGAAGCATTCCTGGCAGGGGCAGGAGTATATCCTGCGCTCCACCATCGACTTTGTGGCCTTCAACCGATTGGTGGAGAACATCCGCATCGGTGAAACCGGCCTTGCCTACATCGTGAGCCGTGGCGGGGAGTTTCAGACCAAGCCGCGCCGCACCATGAGCATGACGCCGGATTTCCTCAACGAGGTGCTGACCCCCGAGCAGGATTTGCGGACCCACCGCTTTGGCCAGTCCAAGCCCCATGTGCGTCTGGCCGAGGATCCGTCCACGGGCGAGGACACGGTGTACGTGACCGCCTCCCTGAAGAACGGCGACTGGCTGCTGGTGCTCCAGCAGAGCCAGGACGACGCCTTCCGGCTCTTTTTGCGGGCGCGCAACTTCGCCCTGGTGGGCGTGACCCTCAGCGCCCTGGCCATCATGTTCATGGCCTTTGTGCTCTCCAAGCGCATCCTGAACACGGTGGTGGAAACGGACCAGCAAAAGGAAATGATGAATGAGCAGGTCATTGAGGCGGGCAAGCTGGCGTCTTTGGGCGAGCTGGCCGCGGGCATTGCCCATGAGATCAACAACCCCGTGGCCATCATGGTGGAGGAAGCGGGCTGGATTCAGGATCTCATGGAAGAGGAAGACCTGCGCGGCAGCAAGGACGCGGACGAGGTGCTCCGCGCCCTGAGCCAGATCCGCACCCAGGGCGGGCGTTGCAAGGAAATCACCCACAAGCTGCTTTCCTTTGCCCGCAAGATCGACCCCACCATGAAGCGGGTACACATCAATGACCTGATCGAGGAAATGGCGGCGCTTTCCGAGCAGCGCGCCCGTTTCGCCAATGTCCACATCGTAACGGAACTGGACGGGACATTGCCGCCCATCGAGGCTTCCCCTTCGGAATTGCAGCAGGTCTTTTTGAACCTGATCAACAACGCCATCGACGCCATGGACAACCACGAGGGCGGACAGCTCAAGGTCACCAGCCGCGTGGAAAACCATCAGGCCGTCATTTCCGTGGCGGATACGGGCCAGGGCATTCCCAAGGCCAACCTGCAAAAGATCTTCGATCCCTTCTTCACCACCAAGCCCGTGGGCAAGGGAACCGGGCTGGGGCTTTCGATCTGCTACGGCATCATCCAGAAGATGGGCGGGGAGATCAGCGTTTCCAGTGTGTTGGACGTCGGGACCACCTTCCACATCCGGCTGCCCCTGCGGCGCGATGCGGAAGCCTCCGAGCGGGAATAGGGCGGACGAATTTCAGCGGGCCCGCCGTGCCGGGACCGTGAGGCGGAATGAACGGAAACAAGGAGGAGGAGAACCATGAGTATCGCCACTGTGTTGCTCGTGGATGATGAACAGGCGTTTGTGGACGCCATGACCAAGCGGCTCAAGCGGCGGGATGTGGATGTGCGCGCCGCGCACAGCGGGCAGGAATGCCTGGACGTGCTCGCTTCCCAGCCGGACTTGGAGGTGGTGGTGCTGGACGTGAAGATGCCCGGCATGGACGGGGTGGAAACGCTCAAGCGCATCAAGACGGATTTCCCGCTGGCCGAGGTGATCATGCTCACCGGTCATGCCACCGTGGAAACCGCCATCGACGGCATGAAGCTTGGCGCCTTCGACTATCTGATGAAGCCCTGCGACATGGACGTCCTTATGGAAAAGATCGACGCGGCCGCCACCAAGAAGCGGCAGCACGAGGAAAAGATTCTCGAGGCGCGGGCTCAGAGCATTGCCATGCGCCGCGGGGATTAGCCAAGCCGGGAGGACCGCATGTCGAACCAGGCCGGAACCATACGGATGCTCCTCGTGGACGACGAGGCCGGATTCGTGGACGTCATGAGCAAGCGGCTCAAGCGACGGGATGTGCAGGTGACCCCGGCCCTTTCCGGGGCCGTGGCCATCCAGATCCTGCGCAAGCACGACTTTGACGTGGCCGTGGTGGACCTGAAGATGGAAGACATGGACGGCATCGAGCTGCTCAGCGTCGTCAAGAAGATGGTTCCGGAAATGCCCGTGATCATGCTTACGGGCCACGGTTCGGAACAGGCAGCCCGGGAAGGCATGGAACACGGGGCTTTTGATTATCTGCTCAAGCCCTGCGAACTGGAAAACCTCATGGCCAAAATCCATCAGGCCGTGGGCAAGTGAGGTGCGCATGGACCCCATCAGGTTGTTGCTCGTGGACGACGAGGCCGAGTTTTTGCGGACGCTTTCCAAGCGGCTGCACCGTCGCGGACTCACCGCGGAATTGGCCCACTCCGGCGAGAGCGCCCTGGAGAACCTACGCCAACACCCGGCGGACGTGGTGGTGCTGGACGTGAAAATGCCCGGCATGAGCGGCATTGAAACGCTGCGGACCCTCAAGCGGGAACACCCCCTCACCGAGGTGATTCTGCTTACGGGCCACGCCGACCTGGACGCCGCGGTGCAGGGCATGGAGCTGGGCGCGTTCGACTACCTGATGAAGCCCATGGACATCGACGAATTGCTCTTCAAGATCCAGGACGCCTATACGCGCAAGGATCTGCATGAACGGAAAATACGGGTCACCTCGGACCGGCTCACCCGGCAGAGGCAGCCCGACTGACAGGCAAAACGTTAAGGGGAATTTGCAGTCGTATTGCAAAAACCGACTTTTATCGGAGAGGAGTCAAAACATCATGAGAAAGCTGTACAAGATGATGCACATGGCGTCCGTGGCCCACGCCCGTTGGGACTATGAGACGTCCATGAACATCCTGAAGAGCCGCAAGCGCATGCTCATCCTGCTGCTCGTGGCACTTCCGGCGATTTTGTTCTCGGTGGCCATGGCCGTTGAGCCGAGCACCCTGCCCGACATTCTGGGGGGGAAAAAGGCGTACAGTCCCGCGTTCTACACCCCGGAAATCTTCCTGGTTTCCATCCTCATCGGCCTTTGTGCCGGGTTGATCACCGGCTGCATCGGCGCGGGCGGCGGGTTCATCATCACCCCCGCGCTCATGAGCGCGGGCATCAAGGGTATTCTGGCCGTGGGTACGGACCTGTTCCACATCTTTGCCAAGGCCATCATGGGTACCACGGTGCACAAGAAGCTCGGCAACGTTTCCGTGGGGCTGGCCATCGCCTTCCTGGCGGGGTCCATTGCGGGCGTCGTGGGCGGCGGGTTCATCAACCACTACCTCTACAACCTGAACCCGGTGCTTTCCGACACCTTCATCTCTTTGGTCTACGTGGTGCTGCTCGGCTTTTTGGGCATCTATGCCATGCTGGACTTCCTCAAGCTGAAGAAGGCCGGCGGCGGTGACGCCCACGGCAGCGGCGGCGATTCCTCCAAGGGATTGCCCGCGCGTTTGCAGGCCTCCAAGATTCCGCCCCTGCTGACCTTTGATGAAGACCTCGTGCCCGGCGGCAAGAAGATTCCCGCCCTGTACGTGGCCATCTGCGGCGCCATCGTGGGCTTTGTCGCGGCCATCATGGGCGTGGGCGGCGGCTTCCTGACCTTCCCCATGTTCGTGTACATTCTGGGCGTCAGCTCCTTCACCACCGTGGGAACCGACATCCTGCAGATCATCTTCACCGCGGGTTTCGCGGCCATCAGTCAGTACGCCGTGTACGGCTTTATCTTCTACACCCTGGCCATGGGCATGTTGCTCGGCTCGCTCCTGGGCATCCAGGTGGGCGCGCTGACCACCAAGCTGGTCAAGGGCATCTACATCCGCGGCTTTTACGCCACGGCCATTCTCGCTGGCTTCACCAACCGTCTCTTCGCCCTGCCCGGCAAGCTGGCGGACATGAAGCTCATCTCCCTGGATCCGGGGACCGGAGCCATGCTTGCAACTGTAGGCAACTGGGTGTTCTTCGTGGTGGTTGCCATCTTCGGCGTCTGGGTCGTGGGTACGTTCGTCACCAAGATCGGTCAGCTGAGGGAGGGATAAATCCATGTTGATTCAAGACAAGAAGCACTTCACTTGGGGTGTGCTCCTGACCGTGAGCTTTTTCGCGGTCCTGAGCTACATGTTCACCCCGCATTTCGGCGACGGCCACAACGCCTTTGAGGCGTCGGACCACATGTTCAACTCCATCGCCAAGGGATCAACCTATTACCTGCCCGAGATCATGGAGGACGCCAAGGCCTTTGAAGGCGAGAGCATTGAAGTCACCGTGCTTGCCGGCAGCAAGGACATGATCGACGAGGCCGCGGTGGTGCTTGGCAACAGCGGTGCGCAGGTGACCCCCGGTGCCGAAGGCCTGACCTATTCCGCGGACCTCGGCGCGCTCCTGGGCGTGGCCCTGGCCGACTCGGACGCCATGTTCTACAATAAGGGCGACGAGCTGGAATCCAAGTATGGCATGGCGCCCAAGGTGGCCATGTACGTTTGGTGGAAGGTATTGCAGGACACCATCACCGAGCTGAACCTGCAAAAGAAGTACAAGGAAGCCCTGTTCCTCAAGACCGCCATTTCCAAGGGCGTGGAAGTGGGATACAACTTCTACGGCATTGAGCCGGAAAGCGCGGCCTCCAAGGCAGGCACCCTGATCTTCGACCTGGTGTTCTACGTGATCTATACTCTCTGGTGGGGATTCGCCATCTTCTTCCTCTCCGAGGGCATCGGATTGCAGATGACCAAGGGGAAGAAGTCGGAGACCTAACGGACCGTCGGCAATGTATGAACCGCAGGCTGTTCAAAATGGCGGAATCCCGGGCGCGGAAAGAGTTCGTTGAAGCGACCACAAGGATTGCCGGTTTTGGGCAGCCTGCTGAAACACCGCGCGGCAAGACGCGGAAAGCGGGCCGGATGTGATCGGATTGTTCAAACGCCTCTTGGGGCGCAAGGATGACGAGGAACCGGGCGACGAGCGTCTGGAAGACCTCAAGGCCGATTTCAAGGCCCGCTACCACAGCTTCCGGCTGTTGCTCAACGCCAACTCGTCCGCGCTGGAAACCATGACGGAAATGGAGGAGGCTCTTCGGGGTCTCCGTCCTTTTGGAATGCACTTCATCCGTGCCGCCGCCACCCGCGTGTGCACGTCGGTATTCACTCTGGTTCGCCACCTCGACGATCTCGCCCCGGGACGCCATCCCCGGCTTATGGAGCGGTTCGGGGACATTCGTGCAGAGATCAACACCCTCCTCGGCCTCTCCCCAGCCGATCAGGATGGTCCTCTCACCGTCCGTCTGCACGACCTCGACCGAGGCTCCACCGACCAGGCCGGAGCCAAAATGGCCAACCTGGGCGAAATCGCGTCGGGACTGGGATGCCGTGTACCCGCCGGATTCGTGGTCACCTCCCGCGCCCAGCGCCAGTTTTTGGCGCATGAGGGATTGCAGGAGTCCATTGACGCCATGATCCAGGGCATGCCCCATGAGGAGCCGGACGAACTGCAACGCCTCAGTTCAGCCATTCAGCAGCGGATCATCAACGCCCCTCTGCCGGGGGACGTGGCGTCCGAAATCCGGACACGCTGTCAGGAAATGGCCGAGGAACGCGGCGAGGAACTTCGGCTGGCCGTGCGCTCCAGCTCCCTGGCCGAGGACGGCGGCGAGTCGTCCTTTGCCGGGCAATACCGCACCGTGCTCAACGTCTGGCTGGAAAACGTCTGCGAGGTGTACAAGGAGGTGGTTGCCTCCAAGTACAGCCCCCAGGCCATGGCCTACCGCCTGCATCGCGGCATTCCCGACGACGCCGCAAGCATGGCCGTGGGTTGCCTGGAAATGGTGCGCTCCCGTTCCGGGGGCGTGGCCTACAGCGTGGATCCCCTGGATCCCGGCTCGGAAAGCCTGACCATCGACGCGGCCTGGGGGCTGGCCCGGGCCGTGGTGGACGGGGGCGGCGGCGCGGATGTCTTTCGTGTGCATCGCCGGGAAGGGCGCGTCACCGGGCGGCATGTGGCGGAAAAAACCCATCGCTACGTGTGCCGTGCCGACGAGGGCGTGATCCGCGAACCATTGCCCCCGGATCTGGCGCGGGAGCCGTCGCTCACCGAGGAACAAATTCTGGAGTTGGCCCGGGTGACCATGGAGCTGGAACGGCATTTCGGCCAGCCCCAGGACGTGGAATGGGCCTTTGACCATGCCGGGCAGTTGCTGATCCTCCAGAGTCGGCCCGTCACCGCATTGGAACGGAGCCGGGCGCGTGGTCCGGCGCCCGAAGACGTGCGCGGCGCGGCCAGGCTGCTTTCCGGCGGGGTCACCGCGTCCCCGGGGGCGGCCTGCGGCGAGGTGCGGCTCGTGCTGCGGGACGCGGACGCCCTGAGCTTTCCCAAGGGCGCGATCCTGGTGCTGCGCCAACCTCTGCCCCGGCGCGCCGTGCTCCTTTCGCGGGCCTCGGCGGTCATCGCCGAAGAGGGCGGAGCCGCCGGCCATTTGGCCAATGTGGCCCGTGAATTCGGCATCCCCGCTGTTTTTGGGTTGCAGGATGCGCTCCGAAAGCTGCGCAACGGGCAGCTCGTGACCCTGGATGCGGACCGGGGCGCGGTTTATGACGGCCGCTGTGAAGTGCTGCTGCGCCGGGCCGCACCGCAGCGTACCCTCATGGAGGGAACGCTCGTGCACGAACGGTTGCGACAGGTGGCGGAGCTGATTCTGCCGCTGAATCTGCTGGCGCCGGAAGACGTGGATTTTCGTGTGCGCAACTGCAAGACCCTGCACGACATCACCCGCTTTTGCCATCAGAAGGCCGTGGAGGAAATGTTCAGCCTGAGCAAGGGGGATGGTTTCCCGGAGCGGGCCGCCAAGCAGCTGGTTACGCCCCAGTCTCCCATGCAGTTCTGGATCATCAATCTGGACGACGGCTTTCGCAAGGAGGTGCGCGACCCCACTGTACGGCTGTCCAACATCCGTTCCGTACCCATGCTGGCGCTCTGGACCGGCATGATGGCCATTCCCTGGGAGGGACCGCCGCCGGTGAACGCGGGCGGATTTCTTTCGGTCATGTTTGAGGCCACCATGAACCCCCACTTGGATCCGGCCTCGGATACCAAGTACCGGGTGCGCAACTATTTCATGATTTCCCACAACTTTTGCAGCCTGCAATCCCGGTTCGGCTTCCATTTTTGTCTGGTGGAGGCGCTGGTCAGCGAGCGGCACACCCAGAATTACGTGGCCTTCCGCTTTAAGGGCGGAGCCGCGGATTCCATGCGCCGCACGGCCCGGGCCAGATTTGTGGCGGACATTTTGGAGCGGTTCGACTTCCGTTGCGACATCCGTGAGGACAGCCTCACGGCCCGTGTCAAGGATGCGGGGCGCGAATTTATGGAAGAGCGGCTCAAGGTGTTGGGGTATATGGTCATCCATACCCGGCAAATCGACATGATCATGGCCGACCCTCCGGCCGTGGCGCGCGCCCGCAGGAAAATGCTGGCGGATTTGCGTGAAATTGTTCCCGGAATCTCGGACTCTTCCGAATAAAACAAAGACTTGCGACAACTTAGCTATACCATCCTTGCGAAGTTTTGCGCGATTCTTTTTGCTGTCGCGGAAAATTCGCATTTCTAACCCACCGAAATATCTACTGCATGAGCTTGTTGCTAAATTTCACAAAGTATTGACACGATTTTGCATGGACGATAATCCGGCAGGAATTTCGAGCGTATTCTCCTGGGAAGGACGCGCCGTCAGAACGGCAGTCGCCACAGGGTGGAGGCGTTGAATCCGCTGGATTTATCGCTTCCCGGCAGCCTTGTTCCGCGATTCTGAATCGGCTTTGTCCTTCCCGGGGATGAAAAACAAATTTCGAGCACCGACAGCCCGAAGGTTAAACAAGACGCGGGCGGGGTGGGACACGGCAACGCCGCATCCCCGGCAGACCCCGCTCCAGCTGTTTCGCCCCACGGGAAGGGGAGGTGCCGTTTGGGCCGTGCCGCATGGACTGAAGGTGCGCGACCCATGCGGGCCGTCGCCGTCGGAGCCGGATGACGTGTATTGGAAATACTCAAATCTGGATTTGACGAAAGGGGAGGACACCCGAATGAAGTCAATCACCGTCAAGGAACTGATGGTGCCGTTAGCCGAGTACGTTCGCGTGGGCGAAGACGACACCCTGCACCAATGCTTCCAGGCCATGGAAGAAGACCGCAAACGCAAGGGGCTTTCCGGCCACGCGCACCGCGACGCACTGGTTTTCGGCAAGGATGGGAAATTTTTGGGCAAGGTGACCATGCTCGACGTGTTCATGGCCCTGGAGCCGACCTACAAGCGCCTCATGGGCGAGGGCAAGGCCGAAGCCTCGCTCACCTCGGATTACGTGGCCAAGCTCTACAAAGATTATGATCTCTGGACCGAGCCGCTCGAGAACCTCTGTGAACAGGGGGCCGGACTCAAGGTTTCGGACATCATGCAGACCTGCGACGCCAAGGAATTCATGGACGAAGGCGACGACGTGGGCAAGGCGCTGCATAAGTTCGTCATGGGCGTGCATCAGCCCATCATCGTCCGCAACGGCGAGGACGTCACCGGCGTGCTGCGCCTGGGCGACGTGTTTGAAAAGGTCCGCGAACTGACCCTGGCCTGCAATATGTAATCATCCGTCCGCGCATTGCCGGACGTTTTGTTTTTTTGAGGAGGAAGTAAGCAAATGACTGCTGCCGCCATCGACCAAAAATCATTCAACTGGAAGCGATTGTTCTTCCTGCTGCTCGGACCGGCCTTGTTCTCGTTGGTCTATTTCTGCCCGCCCTGGCCCGACGCCATCGACCCGGACGGTGCGCATTTTGTGCTCTCCAGCGAAGGCAAAGGCGCCCTGGGCGTATTCCTCTGGGCCGGAACCTGGTGGGTGTTCGAGGTGGTGCCCATCGGCATCACATCCCTGCTCATCGGCGTGCTGCAAACCCTGCTGCACCTGCGCACCAACGCCGAAGGCGTCTGGGATCCCAAGGCCGCGTTTAAAGACTTCATGGACCCGTCCGTGCTCTTTATCTTCGGTTCCATCGTCATCGGTTTGGTCTTTACCAAAACCGGCCTGACCAAGCGGCTGGCCTACAAGATGCTCAAGGTGGTGGGCGAACGCACCAGCATGATCTATCTGGGCGTATTCATCGTCACCGCGTTTTTGACCCACTTCATGGCGCATACGGCCGTGGCCGCCACCATTTACCCGCTGCTGCTGGCCATCTACGCCCTGTACGGCGAGGGCAACAAAGTCACCAAGTTCGGTAAGGGCTTGTTCATCGGCATGGCCTACGTGGCGGGCGCCGGCTCCATCATCACCCTGCTGGGCGCGGCCCGTGGCATGGTGGCCCTGGGTTTCTATCGCGAACTCATGAACATGGACATCAGCTTCTTCCAGTTCGCGTACTATAACTTCCCCATCGGCTGGGGCATGGTCTTCCTGCTCTGGGGCTTCTTTATGATCTTCTTCAAGCCGGAAAAGAAAGTCATTCCCGGTCTGCGTGAGAAGGTCGCCAAGCTCGACAAGGACATGGGTCCGATCACCCGCAATGAAATCGTTGCTTCCTGCGTGATCTTGGGCGTCATCGTTTTCATGTCCCTGCAAAGCTTCATCCCCGAGCTGAAGGCGTTCCACAAGTCCGCTGTGCTCCTGGTCACCACCGTGACCTTCTTCGCGTTGAAGATTCTGGACATCGACGACCTGGAAGCCGTGTCCTGGAACATCATCCTGCTGTTCGCGGGCGCCATGTCCATCGGCTTCTGCCTTTGGGAAACGGGCGCGGCCAAGTGGCTCGCCGTGAACTGGCTGGCCATGTTCAGCGAGGCGAACTGGTTCGTGTTCATCATGTCCATCGCCTTCTTTGTGTTGATTATGACCAACTTCATCATGAACGTGGCGGCCATCGCCATTTCTCTGCCCGTGGCCCTGGTCATCGCGCCGTACCTCGGCGTGGCGGGCGAAGTGGTGCTCTTCGCTTCCCTGGCCTGCGCGGGCATGCCCTTCCTGTTGCTCGTGGGCGCGGCCCCCAACGCCATCGCCTACGACTCCGGGCAGTTCACCAGCGGCGAGTTCTTTAAGTGGGGCATCCTGGCCTCCATCCTGCTGATGCTCGTGCTGGCCCTGTTCGTGGCCGTGATCTGGCCGCTCATGGGCATGGCCGTGACCCTGCCCGCCGGAGGATAACCCCCGGTGAACCGACGATCAGACTAACCATGTGCGGCCTTGCTCCCATCGGGGGGGCAGGGCCGCGCTTTTTGGAATGAACCCCGATGTGCCCAAAAGGAGCCACCATGCAGCTCGAACGACTCATCGACCACATCGTCACCCGCGTGAACATCAATTTGCGCAATCCGCGCGCGGATGTGCGGCCCTATGTCAGCGGTCTGGTCGCGGAAGACAAGTTCTCCCAGTACTATGCGTTCTACGCGCTCACCCCGTACCACCCCATCTACTTCCGGTTCGTCTATTCCAGCCTGGCCGGAACCTACTTCCTGGGTAAGTGCGAGGTGGAAAACTCCGTGCTCTACAAGAGCGACATCCGGGGCGATGAACTGAAAAAACGGGGAACCGTGGTCAAAGTGGGCGACAGCGACGTCACCGTCTACGAGGATGAAATCATCAGCATCCGTAGCTCCATCCTGCTTAAAACCCTGGTGCACAACAATTCCCACGACCCGGAAAGTCTGGAAGTCTTCCGCATCCGCAACACCGTGGCCCTGCACTTCTCCAACATCCACGGCACCTGCACCGAGGGGCTGCTGCTTATGCCCTTCGGCACCGTGGACCTGACCACCATTCACGACTGCGTGGTGGGCAACTTCAGCTATGTGCAGGCCGGGGATCTCTCCCACGAGCACATTGGCGACGGCCTGGTCTGGGTGCGCGCCGAAGATGCCTTTGAATTCAAATACCAGCATCCGCAGGATGCGCTCAAAAAATACGTGGACTACACCCCGGGCCAGACCCCGCGCGGCGATTTCATGGCCTTTCTGGAGGAGCGCAAGGAAGACTTCATGCCCGTGTACGCCTCGGTGCTGCCGGATCCGCAGGAGGACATCCCGGATACCGCCCTGGTCAGCCCCTATGCCGTGCTCAAAGGCGACTGCCGGATTGGGGAAAACGTGCTGGTGGCCCAGCGCGCCTACGTGGAAAATTCCCGACTCGGGGACGGCGGAAACGCCCAGGAAAACTGCTATATCGTCAATTCCACCTACGACGGCATGAACGTCACGGCACACGGCGGCAAGGTCATCCACTGCCACCTGGGACAAAAGGTCTTCACCGGGTTCAACTCCTTCCTGCGCGGAAACGAGTCCTGCCCGGTCAAGGTGGGCAACGAAAGCATCATCATGCCCCACACCATCATCGACGCCGAAGAGCCTATAGAAATTCCGTCCAACAGCCTGGTCTGGGGACTGATCACCACTGCCAAGGATTTGGAAACGCATTGCATGGACCTGGACGAATTCGCCAAGCTCAAAGGCCAGTTCCGATTGGGCGAGATGACCTTTGAAGGTTCGGGCAAGTTGTTTGTGGACGGTTTCCGCAAGCGCATCGAACACATTCTTGAGGAAAACGGGGCGTACTTCGACTCCGACGACACCCGCGGCCATGCCCAGACCACCCAGGGCAGCTCCTACAGCCTGCTGCAACCCTATCCGCAGGGACCGCTCAAGGGGCTTTGCCCCACGGTGAGCATCGGCGATTCAGGCCAGGGAGGGAGATTCTAAAACTCGAAATATTGCCTGTGCGTTCGGAAACGGATACTGTTCGGTCCGAACGTCGAAACCAACGTCGGTCCCGGGCAGGGGATCGGCGGAATACTCCGTGCCGGTCCAGCCGCCGGTACGGTGAAGTATCGTCAACGTATATAAGGAGTATTGAACGTGCCGAAAACCCTTGGACAAGCCTTTCAGAGAAACCTGCTCGGCAATGCGCCGACCTGGTACAAGCTCTGCATCATTGGATTCCTGATCCTCAACCCCGTCCTGCTGCAGATCGCAGGACCGTTCATTACGGGATGGGTGCTGATCTGTGAATTCATCTTTACCCTGGCCATGGCCCTGAAGTGCTACCCGCTTCCTGCGGGCGGTCTGCTGGCCATCGAAGCCGTGTTCCTGGGGCTGACCTCCCCGGAAACGGTGTACCATGAAACCCTGAACAACTTTCCGGTCATCCTGCTGTTGATGTTCATGGTGGCGGGTATCTACTTCATGAAGGAGCTGCTCCAGTTCACCTTCACCAAGCTCCTCGTGAAGATCCGTTCCAAGATCGCTATTTCGCTGCTGTTCAGCTTTTCCGGCGCGTTCCTCTCCGCGTTTCTTGACGCGCTGACGGTGACGGCCGTGATCATCGCGGTGGCCTACGGGTTTTATAACGTCTACCACCGCTACGCCTCAGGCGCAGGCAAATCCGGTAAACACGACCTGCTCAACGATTCCGCGGTCAAGGAAATGGCCCGGGCCGATCTTCAGGAATTTCGCGGCTACCTGCGGAACCTGATGATGCACGGCGCCGTGGGAACCGCGCTGGGCGGCGTGTGCACCCTGGTGGGCGAACCCCAGAACCTGTTGATCGCCTCCACCATGGGCTGGCACTTCGGCGAATTCTTCGTCTACGTGGCACCCATTTCCATGCCCGTGCTCATCACCGGCCTGCTGACCTGTGTGGTCGTGGAAAAATTCCACATCTTCGGCTACGGCCATCACCTTCCGGGCAACGTTCGCTCCGTGCTGCTCGAAGAGGCCACCCGCAGTGAAGCCAAGCTGGGCAAGGCGGGCAAGGCCCGATTGATCATCCAGGCGCTCGCCGCTGTGTGGCTGATTCTCGCCCTGGCCATGCACCTGGCCGAAGTGGGCATCATCGGTCTGTCCATCATCGTGTTGCTTACCGCCTTTAACGGCGTGATTGAAGAACACCGCATCGGCTCCGCTTTTGAAGAGGCGCTGCCCTTCACCGCCTTGCTCGTGGTCTTCTTCTCCATCGTGGCCGTAATTCACGATCAGCACCTGTTCAAAGGCATCATCCACTTCGTGCTCAGCTTGGACGGCAAGGAACAGCTCGTGGCCTACTACTCGGCCAACGGCCTGCTCTCCATGATCTCGGATAACGTGTTTGTTGCCACGGTGTACGTCACCGAGACCAAGATGCACTTTATCAAGGCTATGGGTGCCGTGCCTGGCGTTCACATGAGCGGTGAAGAAATCGTGGCCGCCCTGACCAGCTACACCGCGGATACCCACGCCTTCCTGTCGCAGTTCCCGGATGCGGCCGCTAACGAGTTGGCCGCCCTGAAGGAGCAATTCAACAACCTCGCCGTGGCGATCAACACCGGAACCAACATTCCGTCCGTTGCCACTCCGAACGGTCAGGCCGCGTTCCTGTTCCTGCTCACGTCCACCCTGGCTCCGGTGATCCGCCTGTCCTACCTGCGCATGGTCTGGTTGGCTCTGCCCTACACCATCACCATGGCCACGGCCGGATTCATCGCCACTTGGTATATGCCTGAAATCGAACACTGGCTTGTGAATATCCTGCACTTCTCCAGCCACTAATACCATTCTGCCAACACCACCGGGGGATCGCCTTTTGAATGAAAGGCCTTCCCCCGGTTTTTTTTTGCAAATCTCAGCCAATGACCAGAGATGCGCAAGGACGAAACAGGCAGCCTTCGGCGACCAGGGGGAAAACCTTTCTGAAGAAAGGTTCTTCCCCCTGGACCCCCTTTCCAAAGACTTTTCCTAGCTCCAGGCCTGCGGCCTGTCGC
>NZ_FUYC01000025.1 GCF_900167125.1 Paucidesulfovibrio gracilis DSM 16080 | reverse complement strand
CAGCCTGTGGTGCAGTCGTTTTCATCGTTGACCGCAGGGAAAGACGGGAAGCGGCCATCTGCGGCGTTGCCGCGAAAACTGCAAATCCTCGCGTAGTAGGCATACGCGAGGATTTGCAGTTGCTCTGGTCCGGGTTGTCCCCGAGTTGTCTGGTTGATCCCGGGAAATGCATCAGCGCTGCGCCACGCTGACGAATTATGCTTCAAAGGATTTATTTCGCATCGCTCTTGCGCAGCAACGCGGCATAGAAAAATTCCCCCCAGGGCGCGTCCGGTGCCGTAGTCCACTCTGTTTCCAGCGATGCCCGGTCATGGTCGGCCAAAAACGCGGCCACCTGCCGTTCGTTCTCATCCGGATTCAGGGTGCAGGTCAGGTAGGCCAGCACCCCGCCGCGCGGCAACCGTTTCCAGGCATTGACCAACAGATTGGCCTGCAACTCCACTAACGTGTCCACATCCTCTTCCCGCCGTTTCCATTTGATGTCGGGCCGACGGGCCAGGGTGCCAAGGCCCGAGCAAGGCGCGTCCAGCAGGATGGTGGCCGGAGTTTCGTCAAAGGGTGGCCGGTCCAGGGCCGAGGCCACCAGGGCCGGAATGTCGGGCAGTTCGGTACGCAAAGCGCGAATGCGTCCCCTATGGATGTCCGAGGCCTGCACGGATTTGCCCAGCTCCGCCAGAATGCGGGTTTTGCCGCCCCGTCCGGCACAAGCATCCCATACGGGTTCGGGCCAGTCCGCCGGGCTGAGGGCAAGCAAGGCTTTGCGGCCTGCAAAACTTTGGCGCACCACGGCGCCGTCCACGGGCAGTTCGGGATGCGACCCCGGCGCAAAGGCCACACCCAGCCCTTGCGCGGCCAGGCAACCGGGTTGATCCGCCAATTGCGCGGCCACGTCCCGGGCATCTGGCCGCTGATGCACCACCGCGAACCCGGCGGCCGGGGACTGGATTTGAGCCTCCAACAATTGCTGCGCTGTTTTCGGGCCGTATTCCTCCAACCAGAGTTCCACAATCCAAAGCGGACAGGCGAATTGCCGCGCCAGGGTTTCGGGGTGCCCTTCCGGGCCGAAAAATCCCGGTTCAAAGGGGTGTTCCGCCAGGGCCGCCACCTTACGCAACACTGCATTGGCCAGTCCGCCCAGGGGCTTGCCGCCCACGGCGCGCACCGCGTCCACGCCCCAGTTCACCGAGGCCCGGGCCGGAACGCGATCCAGGTGCAGCAGTTCATAGGCGGCCACGGTCATGGCGGTGACGGCGCGTTCGGGCAGACCATCGGGCCGGTCCAGAAAGCGGCCCAAGATATATTCCAACCGGGTTTTGCAGCGCAGCACGCCGTAAAAAATTTCCGTGGCCAGGGCCGCATCCCGGGCGGAAAGCCCGTTGTTTTCCGCCTGACGCAGGGCGCGGTCCAGGGCGGCTTGCGCGTCCATGCCTTGTCCTGCCTCGCGGGACCGGGAAGCCTCGGCAGGCAGGCAACGGTCCAGTGCGTCCAGCGCCACGGCACGGGCCGGGGGCAGCGGGGTGGGCTTGGAGGGGTTTTGGGCAGTGGAACGGGGTTTTCTGGTCGGTTTACCGGGCATGGAATGTCCTTGGAAAAAAGATGATTCCCGGAACAATACTCCGGGCGGGAGGCTCAGGACCGGGCGCTTCCGGCCGTGGAAATGGCCTGGCCGCGTCCTTTGCCGTCAGCGGAAGCAGCGCCGGGAAGGTAGGCCGGATCCAAAAAACGCAGGATGGCCTGCTCCACACGGAACAGGGACACGGTGGTGTCCAGGCAGGGACCGTTGGGGCGTTCGTTGAGCACGCCATACACGGGCAGGGGGTAGGTGTCCTGAATACCGCTGGAAAGGTCGCGTTCGCAGGCCACGGCAATGATCATGCGGGGCCGTTTTTGCACCACAATGCGCCGGGCCACGGTGCCGCCCGTGGCAATGGCCAGATGCACGCCGTATTTGTCGTGCAGTTCGAGCAGCCCTTTGAGCGGGCATTTGCCGCAGCGTTTGCAATTGTTGATGTCGTAGGTCAGGCGCATGTCGCAACGGCTGTTTTGCAGGCAATGGGGCATGAGCAGCAGAATCTGGTCCGGCCGATAGCGTCCGGTTCCCGAGAGCACCATTTCATTGTTCACGTTGATGAACGAGGAGCGCACCCGCTCCTTGCTGATGCCCACGGCCTTGCCCAGCAGGACCATGAGCGGCAGAAAGAGCTTGACCGTGATGCCGCGCAGCCGGCCTGTGCCGGGCATGGGGCGGCCGGTCCAGACGTTGACCACCAGCCCCAGGGCGGCCCAGCCGATGAGCAGCATAACCGCGCCCAGAACCGCGCCCCAGATCCATTTCAACCAGGGATGGATATTGTCCAGACCCACGTAAGGCACTACCCAGAGCACCACGAGAGCCAATCCCAGCAGGACGCAGGAACCGGCGATCAGGCCGATGAAAAGTCGTTTTTTGGGTGTGGCCATGCTCGTGGGCTCGTATTTTGTTTCCGGCGGCGCAGGGCCGTGCCGGGTCTGGCGCGGCGGCTCGGCAATGCCTGAGCTACGCGCAAATGTTCATGTATCCGCAACAAAAGGCGGTGGCGTCCATTTCCCGTTTGCCTTGGGGTTTGACTCCGGGGGTCAGGTAGACTCTATCCGCGCAGGCAATGGCCAGCAGCCCTTCTTCCTCGCCCAGAATGGCTCCCGGCTCGGCCTCGTTCGGCTCGAGTTCCCGGCCCGGGCGGCCCGGGAGCACGTTCAGGCGCAAGGGGTCGCCGCGGCCGGTCCAATGCCAGTAGGCACCGGGCCAGGGGTGCATGGCGCGGATATGGCTGTGGATGGTTTCCGCGGGCCGGTTCCAGTCCACCTCGCCTTCTTCCTTGCGGAGTTTTTCCGCGTGGGTGGCCCGGTCATGATCCTGGGGAATGCTCGCCAGGGCACCGTGTTGCAGCCGTTCCAGGGCTTCCACGATCAATGTTCCGCCCTGTACGGCCAGTTCGTCGTGGATGTCCCCGGCGTGCTGTTCGTAGCCGATGCGCAGGGCGCGTTGCAGCAGGATGGGACCGGAATCCAGCCCGGCTTCCATGCGCATGATGGTGGTGCCGGTTATTTCGTCCCCGTTCTGGATGGCGCGCTGGATGGGCGCGGCTCCCCGGTATTGCGGAAGCAGCGAGGCATGCACGTTGATGGGCATGAGCCGGGGAACGTCCAGCACGGCTTGGGGTAGAATCAGGCCGTAGGCCGCCACCACAAGCACGTCGGGCCGCAGGGAGGCCAGTTCGGCCAGGGATTCGGGCGTGCGGAAATGTTCCGGCTGGTACACGGGCAGCCCGAGTTCCAATGCCTTGATTTTTACGGCGCTGGGGCGGCACTTGCGTCCGCGTCCGCAGGGCCGGTCCGGCTGGGTGTAAACCCCGGCCACATCGCAGCCTTCCCAGTTTGCCAGGGCATCCAGGATCGCCGCCGCGAAGTCCGGCGTACCCATAAAGACCACGCGGAGCGGTGCATGTGAGGTTACTTCTTCCATTTCTTCACTTTCTTCTGGTACATGGACCGCTTCAGGCGACCGGCCCGGTCCACGATGGTTTTTCCGTCGAGGTGGTCGATTTCGTGCTGGAGAATGATGGCCAGCAGGTCGTCCGCGTCAATGCACACGTCGTTGCCGTCCTGGTCCATGCCTGTGACGCGTACTTTTTCACTGCGCTTCAGCGTGACCTGAAATCCGGGGCAGCTCAGGCAGGCTTCCGGGGAATCCACCTCGCCTTCGCGGGCCACGATTTCCGGATTGATGATGACGTGCAGTTCCTTACGCTTTTTTGGTCCGGTGCGGTCCACGGTGATGAGCCGGATGTCCTTGCCCACTTGGGGGGCGGCCAGCCCAACGCCGTCGCCCTCATACATGGTTTCCACCATATCGTCGATCAGCTGACGAAGCTCCGGGGTGATCTCTTCCACGCGCTCGCAGTCGGTGGAGAGCACCTCATCGGGATATGTTACGATGTCCAGTTTCATATGTCGTCCTCCGAAGCCCAAGATAACCACGCCGACGCGATTTGGCAAAGATTTGTGCAAGCCGCTCCCGCCTCCCGTTCTGCGGGGGTTGCGGGCCGTTTCGTGTCAATGAATCTCCGGTCTTGTTTTGCACCGGCCTTGCCCTGGCCATGCAAGATGGGTAGGGTATCTGGTCCCCCTGTGCCCCTGGAGGAAAAATAATGCCCCTGCGAATCGATACGTTCACCATCATTCTCGCCCTGTTTCTGGGCAATCTCCTCTCTGTGCTGCTGGTCTGGGTGTACGGGCGGCAGCGAACCACCTACCTTGCCCACGCCACCTTTGTTGCGGGCAAGTTGTTTCAGGCCGTGGCCTGGCTGCTGCTTGCCGGGCGTGGCACCCTGCCGGACCTGGTTACCTCGACAATAGCCAATCCGCTGATTTTTCTCGGTTTCGCTTTGGAAGCGCATGCGGTCACCAGCCTGTGGCGACCGCACGGCAGGAAGTTGCTGGCCAAATTCCTGGCGGCCGTGGCTCTGGGGTCCGTGCTTTTCATATTGCTGGAAGGGCAGGACAGGAATCTGCGCGTGATCATGGGGGCTTGTTTCGCCGCGCTGCTGTATTTTGTTCCGGCCCTGAGCCTGTTGCGACCCGACCACTATACGCCGCTTCGCCGCACCATGGGCGTGCTGTATCTGCTCTCCTCCCTGGGATTGCTGTATCGCTCCCTTGCCGCGGCCATGTCGGAGTTCCATTTTGCGCTGTTTACACCTGCCATGACCGCGTCGGTATCGTTTTTGCCCACGTATCTGCTCATGCTTTTGGGCAGCGTGGGATTTTTATTGCTCTGCAAGGAGCAGGACGACGCTGAACTGCAACGCGCCGCCACGCGGGACGGACTGACCGGTTTATGGAACCGCAACGCCTTTTTGGAACAAACACAACGTCTTCTGGATCTTGTCCATCGGGAGGGCCGCGCCAGCTCCCTGCTGATGATGGATTTGGATCATTTCAAAAAAATCAACGACACCTTCGGCCACAGCATGGGCGATCAGGTGCTGGTGGACTTCAGCCAGGTGGTGGGGCAGCAGTTGCGCCGCTCGGATTTGTTCGGCCGCTACGGCGGGGAGGAATTTGTGGTCTTTTTGCCCCATGCGGACGCGATGACTGCCCGGAACATTGCGGAGCGGCTTCGGGTCGCGGTGGAGGGGAGGCGTCTTGCCACGCCCGGGGGACGCATGATTCAGTATACCGTGAGCATCGGCAGTTGCACCTCGGATCCCGAGGAATTGCCGGATCTGGAGACCATGCTCCGGGCCGGGGACCATGCCCTGTACGTGGCCAAGGATATGGGCCGCAACTGCGTGGCCCAATGCGGCGGCGGGGAATTGCCGCCCCTGGATGAGGAGTAGGATGCTCTTTTCGGTCATTTAAAACGCCGGGCGCGTTGGCCGCTACCACTCCACAGGCAGGCGCACGGTTTGCTTGGCCTTGTTCGTAAAAAACACATGCCGGTGTTCCCGCCCATGCAGGTACAGGTCGCGGGTCACGGCCACATCCTGACGGCAATATTCCGTAATCAGATCAAGTCTTCCTTCCTTCCACCATTGCAGCGCCTGTAATCCGTCCGCGCTCTTGGCCGCGCTCAGCGTGGCCTGGGCCAGATTGTCCAGTTTGACCCGGTATCCCAGGCGGTTGTGCACATGCACCAGCAGGTCCAGGGTGGGCAGTGTGTGGAACGGAAAGTCGCTCAATCCGGTAAGCACGGAGTAGTCGAATTTGAGGATATTGAATCCGATGGTCAGATCCAGGGTTTGCAGATGCTGCACCAGCTCGCCTATCTGGTGCTCCTCGTAGTCAAAAAAACGGTCCTCCGCAGAATCATACAGTACGGCAATGGAAACGCCCATGAGCTTGGCCCGGTTCCAGCCGCCCACTTCCTGGGCCGAACGGCGGGTCTCAATATCCAGTACGCCAAAGCGTTTCGGATCAACGACAGGCATGGTTTCCTCCTTGGGTTGCGCGGCAATACGCGGGGCGGGCGGTGGCGCGGGACGGTCCAGCAGCCGGGCGCTGAGGAACAGGGCCGCGGCCTTGTCCATGGGGCGGTTGCCCGAACCGCATTTGGGGGAATGCACGCAACTGGGGCAGCCCAATTCGCATTCACAGCCCGCAATGGTCTGATGCGTGGAGCGCAGCAGCTCCTCGGCCTTGGCAAAGGCCTGGCGCGACAGTCCGGCTCCTCCGGGCAGGCCGTCGTAAATGAACACGGCCGAGCCGCCCACCTGGGGATGCATGGGCGTGGAAATGCCGCCCAGGTCATTGCGGTCCGTGAGCACGAGCAGGGGCAGGATGCCGATGGCCGCGTGTTCCAGGGCATGAATACCGCCCATAAAATGCAAATATTCATCTTCGCAGTCGCGACGCAGCTCGTCCGGAATCAAAAACCAAATGCCTTCGGTTTCAAAGACCATTGGCGGCAGGTCCAGAGGCACCAGCCCGAGCATTCGGCCCCCGCGCACGCTGCGTTTTTCATAGCCGGTGATTTCTTCGGTGACCCGCAAACGGCCCAGATGCACCCGGGTGCCGCAAATCACGGTCTCCTGCTCCACTTCCAGAATTTCCGTGGTCTTGGAACCGCGAACCCGCGTGTACCAGCCCACGCTTTGGCGATGCGCGGTGACCACGCCCGCGTCCAGGTCCAGATCGTCCACAAGCCAGGGAGCGCCCCGGTGCAGGTACACGGCTCCGGGGTGGGTCTCCTTGCAGGCCCGATGTTGGTCCACGGTGCCGATTTCCTTATTCGTGTCCCGATCCTGGATGTGCATGGACCGCCCGGCTCCGCGCAGATCCACGTTGCGGTGGGGGCGTTTGCGCCGACCCACGATGCCCGTGACAATGGTCTCCGGCGAGCCGTCCCCGCCGGAGCGTTCGCGCACCACCTCGAACAGACGGCCCAGGGCCAGCATGGAGTGTACGGCCTGCTGCATGGGCTGTTCCTGTAGGAACGGCTCGCCCGGGCGCAATTCCATTTCCGCGGCCGCGCATTCCAGATGGCGGTCCAAAATGGCCGGGTTAAAGGGATTGAGCACCGCGTCTTCGGGCGGGCGGGAAAAAAAGTCGTCGGGATGACGCATGAAGTGCTGGTCCAGGGCGTCCTCCCCGGCCACAAGCACCACGGCGGACTCCTGCCCTGCCCGTCCCACACGGCCGCCGCGTTGCAGCGTGGCCATGACCGATCCCGGATATCCGGCCAGGATGCAGAGATCCAGACCACCGATGTCAATGCCCAGTTCCAGGGCCGAGGTGGAGATCACGGCCAGCAGTTCGCCCGAGGCCATGCGCTGTTCAATGCCGCGCCGTTCCTCGGGCAGAAAACCGGCACGGTAGGCGGAAATGCGTTCCCGGTATGAGCCGGACTGTTCCTGCACCCAAAGGGAGAGCAGTTCCGTGAGCTTGCGGGAGCGGGCATACACGATGGTGCGCAGGTTGCGGGCCAGGGCGGACCGCAGCAGTTGGATTACGGCCCGGGCCTCGCCTTCCAGTGGATTGAGAAAGACCATGTGCCGGGAGCTGGTTCCCGCGCCCGTACGGGTCACGTCGGTCACGTCGCGGCCTGTAAGCCGCTGGCAGAGCTGGGCCGGATTGCCCACCGTGGCCGAGCAGAAAAGAAAGACCGGATTCGCGCCCCAGGCCCGGCAGATACGCAGCAGCCGGCGAAAGACCATGGCCATGTGCGAACCCATCACGCCCCGGTAGGTGTGGACCTCGTCCACCACCACATGGGTCAGGTTGGCGAAAACCTCGGCCCATTTTTCATGGTTGGGCAAAAGGGAAAGATGCAGCATATCCGGGTTGGTCAGCAGCACATTGGGCGGATTGTCTCGGATTTTGCGTCGGAAATGGGGCGTGGTGTCCCCGTCGTAGATGGCAGCGGCAGGCGGCAGCCCCCCGGAAGTCCGCAAGGCCTGCGGCGGCAACAGGGCTGTTAGCTCTTGGAATCCTTTGAGCTGATCCCTGGCCAGCGCCTTGAGCGGAAAAAGATACAACGCGCGGGAGCCGGGATCGGCCAGGCATTGTTCCAACACGGGCAGATTATAGGTCAATGTTTTGCCGCTGGCCGTGGGCGTGGCCACCACCACGTCGCGCCCGGACCGGGCCAGGTTCAACGCCTCGGCCTGATGGGAGTAAAGCCGTTCAATGCCCCGGGCCGCCAGCACCGCACGCAGCGCCTTGGGCAGCGGCCGTGCCGGATCCGCATACCGGGCCGCCCCGCCTTGCAGCACGCGGTGGTGCGCCACCTGCCCGCCCAGGCCGGGAGCGGCCAGAAGCGCGTCAATGTATTCGGATACCCTGCTGGTCATGCAGCACGCAACGGTCCCTGGGAAGCCGGGACCGGTCCTATTTGGTGGTGAGCTTATACTTTTTCATCTTGTACTGGAGCAGGCTCTTGGAAATTTCCAACAGTTCAGCGGCCTTGACCTGCACGAAATCGCTACGCACCAGGGCGCGCCGCACCAGGGCCGCTTCGATGCGTTCCATGGTCTGGGCCAGATTGAGCTTGGTGGGCAGCAGGTCCACCGCGCTTTTGAGCTGGGTTTCCTCGTCCCGCAGCTCCGAGGGCAGTTCCTCCGCGTCAATGACCTCGCCCGAGGCCAGCACCACGCAGCGCTCAATCACGTTTTCCAGCTGGCGCACGTTCCCCGGCCATTCATAGGCGGAGATATAATCCATGGCCGCGGTGGAAAATCCTTTGATGGGCTTGGTGTTTTCCTTGGCGTATTTTTCCAGGAAAAAGGCGGCCAGCAGGGGAATGTCCTCACGCCGCTCGCGCAGGGGCGGCATTTCAATGCTGACCACGTTGAGCCGGTAATAGAGATCCTCGCGGAAATTGCCCTTTTGCACCTCGTCCAACAGGTTTTTGTTGGTGGCCGCCACCACGCGGATGTCCACCTCGATGGGATCGGCCCCGCCCACGCGCTCAAAGGTGCGTTCCTGGAGCACGCGCAGCAGCTTGACCTGGGTGTCCATGGAGATTTCCCCGATTTCGTCCAGGAACAGGGTGCCGTGGTTGGCGCTCTCGAACCGGCCTTTGCGCATGGCCGTGGCGCCGGTGAAGGAGCCTTTTTCGTGGCCGAACAGTTCGCTTTCCAGCACGCCGGGGTTCAGGGCCGCGCAGTTCACGGAGATGAAGGAGGCGTCCTTGCGGGGGGAGGCGTTGTGGATGGCGCGGGCCACCAGTTCCTTGCCCGTGCCGGACTCCCCGGAGATGAGCACCGTGGACTTGCTTGGCCCGGCCCGGTGGACCATTTCCAGCACGCTCTGCATGGCCTTGCCCCGGCCGATGATGTTGTCCGCGCCGAAGCGTTCCTGAATTTGCTGGCGCAGCAGGCGGTTTTCCTGCTGGGTACGGGCGAAGCGCGCGGCCTTGTCCAGGGAGAGGAGCAGCTCTTCGTTGTTGAAGGGCTTGGTGATGTAGTCGAACGCGCCGATGCGCATGGCCTCCACCGCGGACTCGATGGAGCCGAACGCGGTCATGATCAGCACCGGAATGTGCGGGTAGCTTTTTTTGACGTGCTCCAGCACGTCCTGGCCTGTCATGCCCGGCATCTTCATGTCCGTGACAATGACGTCCACCTCGGAATCCTCCAGGTAGGCCAGGCCCATTTCCGGATTGGAAAGGCCGGTCACGGAATAGCCCTCGTCCTCAAGCACGCTTTGCAGCACCAGGAGATAGTTTTTTTCGTCGTCCAGCAGCAGAATATTGGTGCTCATGTCGGTCCTCTTGCGGATTGCCGATGGTTGCGGATGTTTTGCGTTGGGTGTGGCGGCGCAGCTCCAGCGCCGGGCCTGCCCGGGCCTTAGTCGGACCGGGTCTCCCCTGCCGGGAAGATCACGTCCACGCGCGCGCCGCCGTCAAGGCCGCAGGACAGGGTCCATTGCGCGCCGTGTCCTTCCAGGATGCTGCCCACAATGGCCAGTCCCAGGCCGGTTCCGGTCTCCTTGGTGGTGAAGAAGGGATCCTTGAGCTTGTCGATATGCTCGGATGCAAAGCCCGGGCCGTCATCCATGAAAATGAGGTGCACCACGTCCAGCTCGTGGGCGCCGCTGATGGTGATGTTGCCCGCGCCGTCCAGCGCCTGGATGGAGTTGGACACGATGTTGTAGAAGGCGCGGTAGAGCTGGTCCTTGTCGCCGTGTACGGTAAGGCCCGGCTGGAGGTCGCTTTGAATGACCACGCCCTTGGCCGAGCATTCGTGCTCCAAGAACACGCTGACCTGTTCCACCACGCGGCCCAGATCCACTTCGCGCATGTGCGGCTGCTTGGGCCGGGCATAGTCCAGAAAATCCGTGACCACCTTGGAGAGGCGTTCGGATTCCTCGTGAATGGCTTCCAGCAGTCGGCTTTGGGAATTGCCTTCCTTTTTGGCCTTTTTGATCAAATGTTCGCTGGTGGAGCGGATGATGCCCAGAGGGTTGCGGATTTCGTGGGCCACGCCCGCCACCATGCGGCCCATGCCCGCCAGCTTTTCCTGCTGCATCAGCTCGCGTTCCAGGCGTTCCTTTTCTTCCATACGGATGGCGTTGAGCCGCTCGGTGCGGCGCAGCACGGTCATGATCACATAGAACAGCAGCAGGGAGGTCAGCAGGGCCGAGGCCACCACCAGCCGTTCAAAATTGACCACCTTGACGTATTCATGGGTGATGTCCTGGGTGAATTCCAGCACGCCCATGAGGTGGCCGGTGGGACCGCCGCTGAGGTTTTCCTCCGAGCGCAGGGGGTAGTAGGTGCGCAGTTTCATGGTGCCGGGCGGCATGTTGAAGTGCAGCAGCGCGCCCAGCCGGGAAATGCGGCTGTGCAGATCAAAGCTGTAGACCTGGTCCTGGAGGGCCACGTCCAGGTATTCGTTGCCCTCGCCCTTGGTCCCCACGATGTCCTTGGTGGTGGAGTAGGAGATGGTCTGGTCCAGGGAATAGATGCGTACTTCTTCCACGCGGAAGCTGTGGATGGTGGTGCGCACGGTCTGGTCCAGGCGCGTGGCCTGCTCCTCGTTCCGCAGCCGGATGCGCCCATAGCCTACCAGTGTGGGCAGGGTGAAGCGGGTGTAGATCTGGTGGCTGAGGTTTTCTGCCAGGAGCAGACTGAATTCCTTTTGTTTTTCCAGCAGGGTGCTCTCTGCGTAATTGGAGACGAAAAAGGAGAACCCCAGGTTGAAGACCAGGATCAGGAACAGGATGCTCCAGGAGAGCACCTTGACGAATTGCAGCGGCATGGACCGGCTTTCGGATGCGGGGGTCAATTCCCTAGAACTCCTGCTCGTTTCGTTGTGCGCCCAGGAAGGCGTCCAGTTCGGCCTTTTCCTTTTCCAGGCCGTCGGCTCCCAGGCGGGCCTTGGCCAGACGCTTGCCCAGCTCCACAGCGGGCTGGTCCACGGGATTGATGTCCATGAGCCAGCCGGTGAGCAGGGTGGCCGCGCCCAGCAGGGCGATGAGCTTTCCGGCCGCGCGCTGATCAGGCCGTGAAAGGCGCAGTTCCACCAGGGGCACGCCGCTGGCGCTCAGGGCCATGCGCGTTCCCAGGCCTTCGGCATGGATCAGTTCGCCGAAATCCTTGCCGCGTACATAGCCGAACGCGTCCGGCAGTTCGTTGGGGAACCGGGGACCGCGCGGCTGGGCCGGGCTGGTCAAAAAAAGGCAGGCCTTGTTGCGCGGACCGTCCAGGAACATTTGGTTCACGGAGTGCTGGTCCGTGACGCCCACTGCGGGAATGGGCTGACTGCCCTTGCCCCGTTTGCCCAGGCTCTCGGCCCAGAGTTGGGCGAACCAGTCGCCGAACCACGCCATGGGCGGAATGTAGGTGAAAAAAATCATTTCATCAAATCCCGCGTACATCAAGGCATTGGCCCAGACCGCCAGTTCAAAGGCGGGATGCGCGGCCAGGGCTTCGCCGTGCAGGTCCATGTCCGCCAGCGGCGCGGCCACCTCCCGGGCGCCTTCGGTCAGGGCGCGGCAGTCCATGCCCAGGAACAGGGCCGGAACCAGTCCCACGGCGGAAAGCACGGAATAGCGTCCGCCCAGGTTGTCGGGTACGGGCAAGGCGCGGATGCCCTGGTTGGCGGCCTCCTCGCGCAAAAAGCCCCGTGTGGCGTCTGTGACCAGCAGGGCGTGGTCCTTCCAGGCTTTGCCGAGCCGATCGCGCAACCACTCGCGCAGGATGAAATATTGGCCCACGGTTTCAATGGTGCCGCCGGACTTGGAAACCGTGACCACCACGGTTTTTTCCGCCGGCAGCCAGGCCAGATAGGATTCCAGGTCCGCGGGGTCCACGTTGTCCGCGATCCAGAGCCATGGTCCCTGGTGGCCGGGCCGGTCCTGGCCCGGGGCAAAGGCCTTTTGCAGGGCGCGCGCACCCAGGGCGGAGCCGCCGATGCCCAGCAGCAGCATATGGTCGAACCCGCGCAACCACGGCTCCAGCCGCCCCAATTCCGGCAGCAGGGCGCTCAGATAATCCATGCGCAAAAAGGGCAGCTTGCCCGTGTGCACTTCGTCGCGCAGGCGTTGGGCCAGTTCCGTGGCCCTGGCCCGATACTGGGCGTCGTCCATGTCCGCCAGCCCGGCATTGGTCCAGTCCAGCAGATCGGCTGTCATGGCGTCCTCCTTGGTTGGGGTGCGAGACCGTCCGAAACGGGGTCGAAATGGTTTCCTCACCGTGTATGCTACAAATCCCGCTTGATTCCAACCATGATAACATCCAGGCCGCGGCCGCCGCGCGGGTCCGGTCCGCGGCTGCCCGGAAGCTGTGTTTATAATAGCTTGTTTTTCCGGTGGTTGCCAATACGCGGAATTGCGCGGTTCGCCAAGGAACAAAAACCGCGACCTGTTCCGCGATTCCCCACTTGACACCCGCGCCCCCCCGCACCAATGTGCGGGCTATGCCGCCGATCAATCTTCTCGACCTTACCTATGACGGGCTGGAAGCCTTTGTGGTGCAAACCCTGGGATTGCCGCGTTTCCGCGCGGATCAGCTCTGGCGCTGGATGTGGCAAAAGGACGCCCGCCGCTTTGAGGACATGACCAACCTTTCCAAGGAGCTTCGCGCTGGCCTGCCCGAGCTGGCGTGTGTGCATTGGCCCGAAGTGGCCGAAACCCACCGCTCCAAGGACGGCACGGTCAAGTTTCTGCTTCGGCTGCATGATGACTGCCTAGTGGAAACCGTGCTCATCCCCAGCGTGCAGGGCCGCTATACCCAATGCCTGTCCACCCAGGTGGGCTGCGCCATGGCCTGCACCTTTTGCAATACCGGGCAGATGGGCTTTGAGCGCAACATGACCCACGGCGAAATTCTGGGCCAGATTCTGGTGGGCCGCCGTTTTTTGGTGGACCAAGGTCTGCCCGAGCTGCGCAATCTCGTGTTCATGGGCATGGGCGAGCCATTGAACAACCTGGACACGCTGCTGGATGTGCTGCGGACCATGAACAGCGACATCGGCCTGAACATTTCCTGGCGGCGGGCCACGGTCTCCACCGTGGGATTGCCCAAGCAGCTCGACATTCTCGGCCGCTCCGAGCTGGCCCTGCCCGCCATCTCCCTGCATGCGCCCACCCAGGAACTGCGCGCCCGGATCATGCCCAAGGCCGCCCGCGTCCCCCTGGATGAACTCATGGCCTGCCTGGACCGCTTTCCCATGCGGCCGCGGGAGCGCATCACCTTTGAATACCTGCTGCTCGGCGGGGTCAACGATTCTCTGGAGCACGCCCGCCAACTGGCGGACCTGCTGCAAAACCGGCGCTGCAAGGTCAACCTGATCGCCTACAACGCCACGGATGATGCGCCCTATCGCTCTCCGGACCGGCAACAGGTGGAGCGGTTTGAAAAGTACCTTTGGGATCGCGGCATGACCGCCACGATCCGGCGCTCCATGGGCGCGGACATCAAAGCCGCCTGCGGTCAGCTCAAGGCGGACCGCCTCAAATAATCCCGCTCTTGCGGAACGGCCATGCCGAAGCATTCTGCAAGATCCGGTTGAGCTGGGACCGGGTTTTACGTATCCTCACGCACCACGGGTCACACCAAGCAGCGGGAGCAGCGCCATGTCCGGAACCATCCTGATCATCGACGACGAAGAGGATATCCGTTTTTCCCTTCGCGGCATTCTGGAAGACGAAGGCCACGAGGTGCTGGAGGCGGGCAGCGCGGAAGCGGGCCTGGACATCCTGGCCGAACAGGGCGCGGACTGTCTGTTTCTGGACATCTGGCTGCCGGGTCGCGACGGCCTGGAGACTCTAGAGCAGGTGCGCGCCGATCAGCCCGACCTGCCCGTGATCATGATTTCGGGACACGGCACCATTGAAACCGCGGTCACGGCCTTGAAGAACGGCGCGTTCGACTTCATAGAAAAACCGCTCTCCCTGGACAAAGTGGTGACCATCTCCCGCAATGCCCTGGAGCTGGCGCGGCTGGCCGAAGAAAACCGCGCGCTCAAGGCCCGCATCGGCGAGCAGCATCCTGTGCGGCTCACAGGGGAAAGCCGGGCCATTCAGGATCTGCGGCGCGCCATTGAGCAGGTGGCCCCCACCAACGCCTGGGTGCTCATCACCGGGGAAAACGGCACAGGCAAGGAAATCGTGGCCCGCTCCATCCACGGCGGCAGTGCTCGGGCCGAAAAGCCCCTGGTGGCCGTGAACTGCGCGGCCATTCCCGAAGAACTCATTGAATCCGAACTGTTCGGCCATGAAAAAGGCGCGTTTACCGGCGCGGAAACCGCCCAGGCCGGAAAGTTTGAGCTGGCGGACAAAGGCACCCTGTTCCTGGACGAGATCGGGGACATGAGCCTCAAGACCCAGGCCAAGATCCTGCGCATCCTCCAGGAGCAGCGCTTTGAGCGCGTGGGCGGTCGCAAGACCATCCGCGTGGACGTGCGCGTCATTGCGGCCACCAACAAAGACCTGATGACTGAAATTCAGGAAGGCAACTTCCGCGAGGATCTCTATTACCGACTCAAGGTCTTTCCTCTGGAGGTGCCGCCCCTGCGCGACCGCGCCGACGACATCCCCCTGCTCATCCGCGATTTTCTGGATACCATCACCCGCGAACACGCCTTCAAGCCCCTGACCTTTGACCGGCATGCCATGGACGCGCTGGCCCGGCACTCCTGGCCCGGCAATGTCCGTGAACTGAAGAATTTCGTGGAACGCATGCTGATTATGTATTCCGGGCGGGACGTGGGCCTGGGCGAACTGCCCCCGGAAATCCGCGGGGAAGCGGACATCCGCGCTGTTTGCGCCGGGTGCCGCAATGCCGAGGCCGAAGCCTCGGAGGTGCCCGCCGGACCCGTGGACCTCAAGCAGGCCAAGGCCGAGTTCGAGGCCCGGTTGCTGGAGGCCAAGCTTCGCGAATATGAGGGCAACATTTCCCAATTGGCCAAGGCCGTGGGCATGGAACGCAGTTCGTTGTATCGAAAACTGCGGCTCTACGGCATTGAAACCGGCTGATTCTCTGTTTTTGCCCCTTTCGGGGGCATGATATACCCGATAGCTGCCCGGCGTCCCCCCTTGTGGCCTGCGTCCGCTCCCCGTACTCTTCGCGTATCAGTTCGCAGCCGTGGACTGCGCCGGGCATTGATTTCCCGATCGGGAAATTCCCCTCGCCCGTCAGCGCCTCCATTGGCTTTTCACCGGGAAACACGCAGCACTTCAACGAGCCGGAGCAGATCCGGCCCGCGAATCCTGCGCCGCGTCCGGGCGAACGGCCATGCCGCCTTCCTTTTCTATACTTGGCCTGTTTCGGCATGGCTCGCACCCCAACAAGGAGTAATGCATGCAGGGTATCAATGCGCAACAGAGGCAGGTGGCCCGCAGGGTGGACAAGGACGACTGGCGATCCAGCTGGATGGATTGGAAATGGCATGTGCGCCATTCCGTGCGCGACATCAGCAGCTTTGAAAAGCTGCTCGGCGTGCGCTTCCCGGACCTGGAACGCCGCGCCTTCTCCCGCACGGTGGATAAATTCCCCATGTCCGTGACCCCGTACTACCTCTCGCTCATCGATCCCGACGACTACGCCAACGACCCGGTGTTCCGCCAGGCGTTCCCCTCCCCCAAGGAGCTGGAAATCGGCCGGTTCGACATGACCGATCCCCTGCACGAGGATGAGGACAGCCCGGCTCCGGGCATCACCCACCGGTACCCGGATCGGGTACTCTTCCACGTCAGCAATCTTTGCTCCATGTATTGCCGCCACTGCACCCGCAAGCGCAAAGTGGGGGACGTGGATTCGGTTCCGTCCAAAAAGACCTTGCAGCAAGGCATCGAATACATCCGCAACACGCCCCAGGTGCGTGACGTCCTGCTCTCGGGCGGGGATCCCTTCATGCTCTCGGACGAGCGTCTGGACTGGATTCTCGGCGAGTTGAGCCGCATCGAGCACATCGAAGTGGTGCGCATCGGTACACGCATGCCCGTGGTGCTGCCCTATCGCGTCACCGACGATCTGGTCCACATGCTCAAGCAGCACCATCCGCTGTGGTTGAACACGCATTTCAACCATCCCCGGGAACTGACCGCTTCCAGCCGCACGGCCCTGAGCCGTCTGGCGGACGCGGGCATCCCCCTGGGCAACCAGAGCGTGCTGCTGGCCGGGGTCAACGATTGCCCCAGGCTGATCAAGACGTTGAACCACAAATTAGTCAAAAACCGCGTGCGACCCTACTACATCTATCAGTGCGACCTCTCCGAGGGGCTGACGCACTTCCGCACGCCCATTGCCAAGGGCATGGAGATCATGGAAAGCCTGCGCGGGCATACCAGCGGATTCGCGGTTCCCACGTATGTTGTGGACGCGCCCGGCGGCGGCGGAAAAATTCCCGTCATGCCCAACTATCTGCTCTCCTGGGGTACGAACAAGACCATTTTGCGCAACTATGAAGGCGTGATCACCACCTACGCCGAGCCGGAATCCTACGAGCCGCAGTATTGCGACCGCAATTGCACGGACTGCAATCTCCAGCTCAAGGAAGAGGACGCCGAGGAAAAATGCGTGGGCATTGAAAAACTGCTCTCGGACTGGGACGACACCCAGAGCCTGACCCCGGCGGAAAACGAGCGTATGGAACGGCGGACGGATCACGATGCAGCCTGATGTCATCGCCCGCATGGGTGAATCGTTGGTCCAACACGGCCCGCTCAACGGGCGGGCCTACCTCATGCACCTGGCTCCGCAGGATTGCCCGCGCATCATCAGCCGGCTGGACCGGCTGGCCGAGGACAACGGCTATACCAAGATCTTCGCAAAGGTTCCGGCCTCGGCCAAACAGGACTTCGAGGCTGCGGAGTATCGTGTGGAGGCCTGTGTGCCGGGGTTTTTCAACGGCAATGAGGACGGCTTGTTCATGGGCCGCTATTTTGCGGACTGGCGGCGGGTTGCCGCGGATGCGGAAATCCTGAAGGATGTGATCCGCACGGCAAAAGCCAAGGCAAGCCAGACCTCCGGGCGGAATCCGCTTCCCCCTGGATGGGAACTGGACCGGCTCGGTCGGCAACACACCCCGGATATGGCCGCTCTCTACAGCGCCGTGTTCGACTCCTATCCTTTTCCCATCCATGATCCAGCGTACCTGCGCGAGACCATGGAGAGCCATGTGCGGTATTATGGGGCGTTCCAATCCGGCCGCCTCGCCGCGCTCTGCTCCGCAGAAATTGACGGGGAAAACGGGTGTGCGGAAATGACCGACTTCGCCACCCTGCCGGATTTCCGGGGGCAGGGACTGGCCGCGCATCTGCTCGGGTTCATGCACGGCGATCTGGAGCAGAACAACGACGCCCTGAACCTCAAGACGCTGTTCACCATTGCCCGCGCCGCATCCTACGGCATGAACATCACCTTTGCCCGGGCCGGATACGAGTTTGCCGGAACACTGCCGAACAACACCCAGATTTCCGGCGGTCTTGAAAGCATGAATGTCTGGCACGCGCCCATGGGCGGCTGACCCAAAGAGAGAGACCGGCCTTCGGTGGTCCCCCCACGGGGTGCCGAAGGCCGTTTTTTTTTCTCCGGCCGGTATGCCGGGACACTGGAGTGGTTAATCTTCGGGATTGGTGAAGCGCTGGCCGATGATTTCCCCATCCTTGGGATTGGCTTCCACGCCAAGCCCCCGGGCCTCGCCGTGGCAGGCGAAGGTTTCGCCGCGCAGCTGCACATAGCCGGCGGAAAGTACGGTGGGATAGGGAATCTGCTCCCGCAGCTCCAGGAAGTCGATACGTTTGGGGAAGATCACGGGTACGGGGTCGCCGGAAAAGTCTTCAAACATGATGTACTTCATTTGATTCCTCCATCCCCTGCTGGGAGTTCCTGGCTGTGCGGCCTTTTGGAATAAAACTCCGTTGAAAAGTGCCTGCGGCGGCATTGCTGCCACGAATCCGGTACCCTGCCTTGCGCGCTGGTCCCCGAATGATCCGTCACGTCACGTTGCGCGCCGTTTTTTCGGCGTCCGCTTTTCCAACATCGAAAAAAGGCCGTCCGTGTTTTGTAGTCGGGTTGGCGCGGCATTTCAAGTGGTCGCGGACATGGTTCATCCCAAGTGTTGTCAGTCCGGTCCGGAGCGGGTAAGGATGGCGCGGTATGCGAGAAATTCAACGAATAGGCGTCTGGCAGACCGCGTTTTTGGGCGACGCCGTGCTCACTCTGCCGCTGCTGCAGGCCTTGCACGAGGCGTTTCCTGAAGCGGAGCTGCATTTTGTGGTGCGTGCGGGAGTGCAGGAGTTGTTTACGGCCCAGCCCGGCATCACCTCGGTAACGGGCTTTGACAAGCGCGGCACGCAGCGCGGGTTGGGTGCGGCCTGGGCCTTTGGCCGGACCATGGCGGCCCGGGAGCTGGATCTTTGGGTTTCGGCACACGCCAGCCTGCGCAGCGCGGTCACGGCCTTTGCCACGGGCGCGCCCATGCGCGTGGGCTATGCCGCGCCCCTGTATAACCGCATGGCCTACACGCACACCGTGCAGCGCGCCTTTGATCAATTCGACGAAATCGAACGCCTGTTGCGCTTGCTGCGCCCTTTGGATCTGGAACCCGCGTCAGGTGATTTTCCCTGGCCGGACATGGTGCTCCCGCCCTCGGCCGAGATCGAAGCCGAGGAGCTGCTCGGCTCCCTGCCCGGTCCTCTTTTGGGCGTGCATCCCGGTTCCACCTGGCCCACCAAGCAGTGGCCCGTGGAGTATTTCGCCCAGGTCGCGGCCACGGCCGTGGAAGCCGGAGCCACGGTGGTGGTTTTTGGCGGTCCGGGCGAGGAAGCGGATGCCGAAACCGTTGTGCGCGGTGCGGTGCAGGGGGCCGGTCGCGTGATCAACCTGGCCGGAGCCGTGAGTTTGCCGGTTCTTGCCGCGTGCATCCGCCGCCTGGATGCCTACCTGACCAATGATTCCGGGCCAATGCATTTGGCCTGGATGCAGCGCGTCCCCACATTGGCGCTGTTTGGGCCGACGGTTCGCGAGCTGGGATTCTTTCCGCGCGGTCGCACGGCCCATGTCCTGGAGGTGGCGGAGCTTTCGTGTCGCCCTTGCGGTTTGCACGGCCCGAAACGTTGCCCCCAGGGACATCACCGCTGCATGCGGGATATGCAGCCCGCTTTTGTGTGGGAGCATCTTGCGCCCATGCTTGGTGCGTAGACGCACCATTCTCCTGTTTTTTTTGTTCTTCGGGCGCAATTTTCGCCCTTTCCGTTTTTTTTATTTCCCACCACACTGAAATACTTTTAGTTTTTGTTTGGCACAGCCCCTGCATAGCTTCCTGCAAAACAGGAGGTGCGAATGATAATCGCAATCAGCAGCCAGGGACCGACCCTGGATCACGCCGTGGACCCGCGTTTTGGGCGGGCAGCCGGTTTTATTTTGTTTGATACGGAAAGCCGCGAACACCGCTGGCTCGAAAATACGGCCAATGCTTCCCAGGCGCAGGGCGCCGGTATCCAAACGGCCCAAGCAGTGGCCGAATCCGGAGCAAGCCTCGTGCTCACGGGTCGTGTCGGTCCCAAGGCGGAAGCCGCTTTGCAGCAGGGCAACGTTCGTATTGCCTTTTGCGCGGAAGGCACGGTGCGCCAGGCTCTGGAGCAGTTTGAAAAGGGCGGCTCTCAGGCTGCCGCGCCCGCGCAAGGCATGACCGCTGGTCCTGCGGGTCCGTCCGGTCAAGGCATGGGCGGTTGCGGTCGCGGCATGGGCGGCGGCGGTGGCCGCGGCATGGGCGGCGGCGGTGGCCGCGGCATGGGCGGCGGCGGTGGTCGCGGAATGGGCGGCGGCGGTGGTCGCGGTATGGGCGGCGGCGGTGGCCGCGGTATGGGCGGCGGCGGTGGCCGTGGCATGGGCGGCGGAGGCATGGGAAATCGCTGATTTCCTTCCGGCCGCTCCCTAAGGCCAGGTGTCGGCTCCCGGGCGGATTGGCGCTTCAGACAATCCCTTTCCTTTGCCGGGCATCGTCCATGCGGGCATCTGCCTGTCTATTTGCAACGTAACGACACATCATTGATTTTGATGTATTATCCTCCATGCGCCGTGTTTCGTGAATTGTTCCCGGAGCGCGGCGCTTCCCTACCTACAGAGCGGATCTCTTCATGCAACAACAGCCCGGTTATTTTGCCGGGCTGTTGCTCTTTTGGAATCTTGGCAATGGTTCGTCCTCCACACTACGCATCCCGGCAAAAAAAGCGCGCAGACATGACGCGTCGTACAGAACCGGCTTGCAAGCCGGAGCGATGTGGGCAGGCATGCCAAACAGCCCGGCTTGAAGGCTGTCCGGTGGATTGCCTTATCCGGGCTATTGGGTTGGAGCACCATCAGTGCAACCGTCGGCCATGGCCGGGGCGGTCAGTCGTCGGTGGAGTAGCGTAGCGGGCCGGTCAGCTCAATGCCCTGGCGCTTGGCACTGCTCATGAGGTGGGCGTACACGGCGGCGCGGGCGTCTTCCGGGGATTGACGCAGGATTGCGTCGTAAATCACCGAGTGCTCTTCCAGAACCATGCTGGCGCGCTTGAGATCCTTGTTGGACAGGGAGCGGGCTTCCTGCACGCCGCCAAGCATTTTTGAGGAAAGAAATTTAATAAAGCTGGTAATATATTCGTTGTGTGCGGCTTCGGCGATGAGGCAGTGGAACCGGTAGTCCGGCACCAGCCCGGAGGTTTTGTTCTCAATGGCCAGACGCATGTTTTCCAGGTAGTCGCGGAGCACGTCTACCTGCTCCTGGGTACGTCGCGCCGCGGCCAGGGCCGCGCTTTCGCCTTCCATTATCAAACGAAACTCAATGATCTGCGCACGTTCGCTCTTGGAGGAAAACGCCGACGGCAGGGTAAAGGTCTTGCGTGCGTCAATGCCGCGCACCACGGGTCCGCTGCCGCGCTTGGACTCGATCACGCCTTCGAATTTCAGGCGGGCCAGGGCTTCGCGTACCACGGTGCGGCTGACGTTGAAGGTATTGGCCAGGGACTGTTCCGAGGGCAACACATCGCCGGGCTTGAAGTCCCCGCCTTCGATCTGGCGCATTATGATGCCGGCCAGTTCCTCGGGCAAGGTTTGTCGTTTTCCGATCACAGGGGTGTCAAATTTGGTAACCGTCATAGAAAATTTATAGCCTTCACAAGAAAGTTGATCAAGTAGAAGTAAACACATTCGTCGGACACGGTGTGTTTGTCATACAAAGCAACGTGAGGCGTGTGTATGGCCTGATTTGCTCCAACAATCAACCCCCAAGATTTCGTCCGCAATTCGAAAACACGGAATGTTTGCCGACGAACAACAGTGCGAGGAAGAAAATGGACCGGAGGCGTCAGGGCAACACGCAGCAGCGCTGGAAACAATGCAGCGGCTTTCTGCCGGGTGACGTTTTGTTACAATCCGGCTTGCCGGGCCAGCCAGGATTCCAGGATGTCGGCCTGTTGCTCCAGATGAAAACCCGAGGCGCACGCGGTGCGGGCCTGCTCCTTGGCCTGCTGCAAAGCGTGATCCGGCAGGGTCAGCGCCGCTTCCAATACGGCCTGGAATTCATCCGGTCCTGCCTGGGCCGGGAGGAGGTAGGGATCCAGTTCCCTGGGCCAGACCTCGCGCACGCCGCCCACGTCCCGGCTCACGGGCAACAGCCCGCAGGCCATGGCCTCCAAAAGCGTGTTGGGCAATCCTTCGCTCACCGAGGCCAGCACAAAAATATCCGAACGGGCCAGCACCGATTCCACGTCGTTTTGAAATCCACTGAAGCGGACGCGTTCCTCCACGCCCAGGGTGCGGGCCAGGGTACGCAATTGGGCGTCGCGGTCCCCGGTCCCTACGATTTCCAGGATGCCCGGCGCTTGAACTTTGCGGAGCGCCTCCAGCACCACTTCGTGCCGTTTGGTGCCGATGAGCTGGGCCGTCATGACCAGGCGGCGGGGCGTGTGCGGCGGCGGACAGGCCGGGGAGGGAATCTTGCCGTTGAGGATCACGTGCACGTCTTCAGGCCGAACATACGGCAAAACGCGCAGAAAACCGTCGGCAATGAATCGACACGGGCAGAGAAACGCGGGTCGGATCCATTCATGCAGACGCCTGGTGCGCGGCTTGAGCGCAATGTCCTTGGGTAGGCCGATGCGCTGCACCACGGGAATGCCCAAAAGCCGTGCCGCAATGCCCGCGGTGTTCAAATCCTTGCCCACGTTGGTGATGAGCACGTCGATGCCCCGGGCGCGAAACGCGGCCGCAAACCGGGCAATGGCCAATGGATTGTAATCCGGACCAAAGGACACGGCCTGCCCATGGCCCAGCTCCTCCTGGCAGCGCTCCAAAAAAACGCCGGGCCTGGCCCAGACGAATTGTTCGTGTCCCCGCTTGTGCAGGCAACGGGCAAAGGTCAGGGACCAGGTTTTGACCCCGCCCCATTTGCGTGTGGAATTGACCCAGGCGACGCGCATGGCCGGTTTCTTCGGCTCAGGCCAGCAGGCCGCAGGCCACGACCTTGGAACGGAGCACGGGCTTGTGTTTCAAAATGAACCAGGAAATGTCGGGCGAAAACGGCAAGGAAAAGTCCTGCGTGCAGCAGAGGTCTTCCACATGCAGCCCGGCCCGGGTCATGACCTTGGCCAGGGTATAGGGGGTGAACCAATAGCGGTGATCCGTGTTGATTTCCTCAATGCCCTTCCAGCCCAGCTTGAAATTTTTGTAGTACAGGGCATTGGGTACGGTGATGATCATACGCTTCACCCGTTGGGCATAGCGTTCGCGGATGCGGCTTAGAAAGTGGACCGGATCATCCACATGCTCCAGAATTTCCCCCAGGATCATGTAATCCCAGTTTTCCTCCTCCAGGCCCGGGATTTCGTCCTCCAACAGGTCTGCGCAATGCAGATCCGCGATGCCCAGCTCGGTGCGGGCGAACTCCGTGGCCGCGCTGTTGATGTCAATGCCCATGCAGCGGTCAGCCACGTCCAGCATGGCCTGGTGCAGCCACTTGCCTTCCTTGAGCTTGGCCTTGATCATGCCCGCGCTGTGGTCGGCAAAGCCCACATGGATGATCTTTTTTCCCTGAATACGGGAAAGAATGTATGCAAACCGGGTTTCAGCCTGGCCCTTGCCGCCGAACCGAAATTTGCGGCCCGATTTGAAGCTGTCGCCTTCCAGAAATTTCCGATCCTCCGCACTGAACATGCCGCTCCCTCCATGCTGTGGATGGCGCACGGACCAAGTGCGTGCGCGCCGATATACAAGGTGTGCTCCCACATATTTGATTTATCGAAAAACGGCAACAAATCGGCCCGGGCGGGTGTTGCGCATCAAAAGAGCGACCCCCGCCGGAGCGGGGGTCTGATGACGAGAATGGCTGGAGGTTGGGGGATATAAAACCTACAGAATAGGCAGGTATTTATCCAATTCAAACTCCGTGACCTGGGTACGGTATTCGTCCCACTCGGCCAGTTTGTTTTCGACCAGGGCGTTGTGCAGGTGGTCGCCGAGCACTTCCTTCATGAACTTGGACTTCTTCAGAGCGATGGCGGCTTCGTACAGGGAGCCGGGCAGCGCCTTGATCTTGTTGCGCTTGAGCTGGCGCTCGTTCATGACGAAGATGTCTTCTTCCACGGGCGCGGCCAGGCTGTAGCCCTCGTCAATGCCCTTGAGACCGGCGGCCAGCATCACGGCAAAGGCCAGGTACGGGTTGGCGGCCGGATCCGGGCAACGCAATTCCATGCGGGTGGCCATTTCCTTGCCGGGCTTGTACATGGGCACGCGCACCAGGGCCGAACGGTTGCGGCGGGCCCAGGCGATGTACACGGGAGCCTCGTAACCGGGCACCAAACGCTTGTAGGAGTTGACCCACTGGTTGGTCACGGCCACAAACTCGGGGGCGTGTTTCAGGATGCCCGCGATGTAGCTCTTGCCTTCTTCGGAGAGATGATACTCGTCCGAGGCTTCGTAAAACACGTTTTTGCCGTTTTTGAACAATGACTGGTGAACGTGCATGCCGGAACCGTTCTCACCGAAGATGGGCTTGGGCATGAACGTGGCGTAGCAGCCGTGCTTGCGGGCGGTTTCCTTGACCACCACGCGGTAGGTCATGGCGATGTCGGCCATTTTCAGGGCTTCGGCATAGCGCAGGTCGATCTCATGCTGGGAGGGAGCCACTTCGTGGTGGGAGTACTCCACCTGCATGCCCATGCCTTCGAGAGCAAAGATGATTTCGCGGCGGATGTTGTTGCCCAGGTCCAGCGGCGGAGCGTCGAAATAGCCGCCACGGTCCAGAATTTCGGTGTCCTGGTCGTCGCCGAAGAGGAAGAACTCCAGCTCCGGACCAACGTAGGAGGTGTAGCCTTTTTCCGCGGCCTTGGCCAAAACCTTCTTCAACACAAAGCGGGAATCCGCTGCAAACGGAGTACCGTCAGGGCTGACCACGTCGCAGAACATGCGCGCAACAGGCCGCTCGCTGGGACGCCAGGAGCAGATCTGGAAGGTGGTGGGATCGGGCATGGCCACCATGTCGGATTCGTCGATGCGGCAGAAGCCGAGGATGGACGAACCGTCAAAGCCCATGCCTTCCTCAAAGGAGGCTTCCAGTTCCTTCGGCGTGATCTGGAAAGATTTCAAGGTGCCGAGGATGTCGACAAACCAGTACTGGATGAAGCTGACGTTGTAGTCATTGACGGCTTTGAGTACGTCGTCGGCGTTCTTGCAATCAAAGACAGGGACATTCATTTGTTGGACCTCCAAAAGGGGTTTGTTGGTTCCTACTGTTTTCGGCGGTAGGCTTTTCTCTAATCAAGTTCGATGCCAATACGCCTATTTTCAATAAATTCATGCTGTTTTGTTCGGAAAGCCGCAATCGGTGCGAAAGCGCGTACCGCTATTTTGCTAAAATTGTCATAAAACCACATGGGATTGTCCCCAAGGAGTACAATTTTGTCAACATCACGGACCAAAAAAAGCGGTTTCAATGCGGTTTGCCCCACAAAATTGTGAAGAAAATGTCCGAAATGGTCCTCGCGCGGACCGAATCAGCCATTTTTCGGTTGCTTCGTCAAGGGCTTTTCCCGGCGTTGGATTGGAAGCTGAAAAGCATTGCCTCCGGCGGCCAAAGGGTCCGCGACCCTTTGGAATCCCTTTTCCCGGTCTCGCGCTGCGCGCGGCCGGGGGCATGGGGTGGGATGGAGTTCGGGGAGTGGCAAGGCGGAGTAGCGCGGCGGCGTGTCGTTCTGTTGCCGCGATTTCCGGGATGGCTCCGCCCTCCCGAAACTCGCGGCAACGGTGCGCCCCCAAACAAAAGAGCGGCCTGGGCCGCTCTTTTGTTTGGGGAGGGGGGAAAGGGGGAGGGGGGAAAGGGAAAAAAACGATACCCGCGACAGGCCGCAGGCCTGGAG
>NZ_FUYC01000024.1 GCF_900167125.1 Paucidesulfovibrio gracilis DSM 16080 | reverse complement strand
AGCCATCCCGGAAATCGCGGCAACAGAACGACACGCCGCCGCGCTGCTCCGCCTTGCCACTCCCCGGACGCCTTCCCACCCTACGCCCCCGGCCGCGCGCAGCGCGAGACCGGTAAATGGGATTCCAAAGGGTCGCGGACCCTTTGGCCGCCGGAGGCATGCCTTTTCCCAAAAAAACGTCGTCTGTTTTGATTCGATTTGCATTGACCGGTCCCCTTGTGGCGGGGTAGGCCATAGGCACTGCAGGGGTGGCTGGAAGGCCTGAGAGGATACCCTTTGAACCTGATCCGGGTAATGCCGGCGCAGGGAGCCGATATCCGAAGCGTTGCGCACCGCTGCCGTTTTCCTTGTTGGGAAGGCGGCTTTTGTTTTTTTCTTCGCGTGCAGCCGCCCCACCTAAACAGCTAATCGCATGGAGGTGGGAACATGACCCGCAAGCAGCAAGCCGAGCAAGGCATTATCACAGAGGACATGAGGGCCGTGGCCCTTCAGGAGGGCTTGGAGCCGGAGTTTGTCCGCGACGAGCTGGCCAAGGGAAGGCTGGTGATCCCGCAAAACGCAGGCCGGAAGCTGTCCGAGCCTCGGGCCGTTGGGCGTGGCACCTCGGTGAAGGTCAACGCCAACATCGGGGCTTCGCCGTACCGCACCAGCCTGGATGAGGAACTGGCCAAGCTGGACGCGGCTGTGGCCGCGGGTGCCGACTCGGTCATGGATTTGTCGTTGGGACCGGACCAGATCCGCATTCGTCGGGCCGTGCTGGAGCGTTCGCCCGTGATGGTGGGAACCGTGCCGTTGTATCAGACCGCATTTGAGCTTTCCGCGTCCAAGCGGGACATGGCCGACATGACCATGGACGATTTTCTGGCCACGGTGCGCCGTCAGGCCGAGGAAGGCGTGGACTTCATGACCATTCATTGCGGTGTCACGCAATCCGCGCTGGCGGCCATGAACTCCCAGGGCCGGTTATTGGACGTGGTCAGCCGTGGTGGGGCGTTTTTGGTGCAATGGATGCGCAAGAACCAGCGTGAATCCCCGCTGTATGAACAGTATGACGAGATTTTGGATATTTTGGCCGAGTATGATGTGACCCTTTCCCTGGGGGACGGCATGCGTCCCGGGGCCACGGCGGACGCGGGCGACTGCGCCCAGACCGCGGAGCTGCTCACCCTGGCGGAGTTGACCCGCCGCGCCTGGGCCAAGGGCGTGCAGGTGATCATTGAGGGACCTGGCCATGTGACCCTGGACCGGATCGCGGATCAGATGCGTCAACAGAAAATTCTTTGCGGGGGCGCGCCGTTTTATATTCTCGGTCCGCTGGTCACGGATGTGGCCGCGGGGTATGACCACATCGCCGGGGCCATTGGCGGAGCGTACGCGGCCATGCATGGCGCGGATTTCTTGTGTTACGTGACCCCTGCCGAGCATTTGCGTCTGCCCACGGTGCAGGATGTGCACGAGGGGACCATTGCTTCCAAGATCGCGGCCCATGCCGCGGATTTGTCCCGTGGGCGGACCGCCTCTCTGGAGCGCGACAAGGCCATGTCCCTGGCGCGCAAGCGGTTGGACTGGAAGGCCCAGGTGGAATTGAGCATTGACCCGGCCAAGGCCGGGGATTACCGACAGCACAGCGAAATCGGCGAGGACGATGTCTGCACCATGTGCGGGGAGTTTTGCGCCATCAAGCGGCTGAACAGCTGACCGGATTGCGGAAGCGGCCGGGAGCCATGCGGCCTGGAAACAATAAGGGGAGCTGAAACGCTCCCCTTTTTTCGTCTGTTAGACGCCCAGCTCTTTTTTGAGATATTCCAGGTCGATGTGCTCGGCAATGAGCTTTGCGCCCTGTTCGATTTTGATTTTGTCGCGCAGTTTGTGGCGCGAGAGGATGGATTCCATTTTTTTCGCCACGGTAAAGGTGTCTTCCCGGGCGATGATGATGGGGGTCTTGAGCACTTCCGAGCGGGTCAGGATGATGTCGTTGGGGTAGAGGTTGCCCGTGAGGATCAGGCAGGGGGCGTCGCCTTCCAGGGCCACGAGCTGCACGTCCGAGCGGTCGCCGCCCACGATGATGGCCGCGTTTTGGTGTTTGCGGAAGTGGGTCATGAAGTTTTCCACCTGCATGGTGCCGATGAGGAAGCGCTCCACTACGCGGTCCGCGCTGGCATGGGCCGAGACCACCTTGCCGCCGAGCCGGTCGGCCAGGTCGGACACGGTGATGGTGCCCATGATGGTGTCCGTGGGGATCACGCCGAGCACGCGGATGCCGATGCGTTCCAGGAAGGGCTTGATCAACTCGTTGACCTCGTCCATGAACGTGGCGGGAATGTCGTTGAGGATCACTCCGGCCAGCCGGTCGCCCAGGCTTTCCTTCATGATGGCCAGATAATCGTATTTCAGGTCTTTTTGAAAGCGGTCGATGATCACGCATTTGAGATCCATCTCCCGACAGAGGGTCACGCCGTCCACGCCGCAGTATTTGCCGGAGTACATGGAGCCTGACCCGGCCACGAGCACGAGGTCGCGGCCCTGGCCAAGGGCTTGGTATGCTTCCTGGATGCGCGGCACGGCGGGTTCGCTTTTGCCGGAAAAGGCCTGAACCTTGAAATCGTGGGTGACCACCACCGGGGTGACTTGTTCGGGAGCGCCGGTGAGGCCGAGCACGTCCTGCACGAAAAAGGCGTCCTCGTCGCCGAGTTTTCCGTCCTTTTCCAGGGGCAGGGCGCCCACGGGCTTCATGTAGCCCACATTGAGACCCATTTCCTTGAATTTGAGGCCAAGCCCGATGCCGACCATGTTTTTACCCGAGTATCCGGATGTGGCTCCGATGTAGAGTCCTGGCATACGCTCCTCCGTCCTTGCTAACTGTTTCGTGGCGTTTGCCGCGAGTTCCGGGTGCATTGATGGGGATATCAGATCCCGCGCAGCCGCGCCAGGGAGAGGGTCACCCGCATATCCACCACTAGCGCGCCTTTGTTATATACGAGAATCGGACCGATGTCGGCCTCTTCGATTTGCGGAAAATCCATGGCCATTGTGGACGCCGTGAGCAGGATGTCCTCGATGGCGAGCAGGTCCACCCCCTGGCGGCCACGGACCCCCTGGAGCAGCGGAAAGGCCTTGATGCTGCGGATGATGCGCTGCACGTTGCCCAGGGTCAGGGGGGCCAGTCTGGAGGACTGGTCGCCGAGCACCTCGCTGTAGACGCCGCCTTTGGAAAAACTGATCAGTGGACCGAATTGCGGGTCGCGCACTATTTTGATCCGCACGTCGCGGGAGCCTTCCGGGGCCATGGCCTGCACCAGACAGCCAAGGATATGGGCTTCGGGCCGCCGCCGTGCCGTGCGCGCCGTAAGCGTCAGAAAGGCCTGACGCACTTCGGCCGGGCTGTTGATGTTTAAGATACTGCCACCCACGTCGCTTTTGTGGGTGATGTGCGGGGAGGCGATTTTCATGGCCACGGGATAGCCCACCTTCCGGGCGTGTTTGACGGCGTGGTCCGAGGTGCGGGCCAGGCGCTGTTCGGGAAAGGGCAGTTCGTAGGCCATGCCCAGTTCCTGGGCGTGTACGCCCACCAGCTCGGTCATGCCGGTTTCGCGGCAGCGGTCCATGATGCGCTGGGCGCGTGCCTTGTCCCGCAGGTAGCAGACGTGGGCAGGAAATTCCCGGTTGCGCCGCAGCCAGTAGGCGAACAGGGCATCCATGACCATGACTGCCTGTTCCGGAAAATCGTAGCAGGGAATCCCGCCCTGGCGGAGCAAGGCTCGCCCTGGCTGCACGCGGTTGCGTCCCATGAAGCAGGTCAGCACGGGCTTGTCGCTGTTCTTGGCAACGTCCAGGACGGCCTGGGCCGTTTCCTGGACTTGCGCCGAGGCCGTGGGCGTGAGCAGTACAATGACCCCGTGGATGCTGGGATCGGCAAGCACCGCTTGCAGGGCTTTTTGGTAGCGCTCGGCTCCGGCGTCGCCGATGATGTCGATGGGGTTGTAGAGCGAGGCGTAGGGCGGCAATGCCTCGCGCAGAGCGTCCAAAGTGGCCTTGCCGGGGGTGGCCAGATGCAGGCGGGTGGCGTCGCAGGCGTCCGCCGCCAGAATGCCGGGACCGCCTGAATTGGTGACCACGGCCACATTCGGTCCCTTGGGCAGGGGCTGGGTGGAAAATGCCTCAGCCAGGAGAAACATGGAGCGTGCGTCTTCCACCTGGATGACGCCGCTTTGGGTGAAAGCGGCCCGATACACCTCCCGCGAACCGGCCATGGCTCCGGTGTGACTGGAAACGGCTCTGGCTCCTGCGGGAGTGACACCGCCTTTGAGCATGATCAGTGGTTTTTCCGCGGTAAAGTCTTCGGCGGCGCGCAAAAAGGCCTGCCCGTGTTCCAGGCTTTCCACATGGCCCAGGGCCACGGCGGTTTCCGGGTCGGTGCGAAGGTATTCCAGCAGGTGGACCTCATTGAATATGGAGCGGTTGCCCAGGTGCGCGAAGCTGGAAAAGCCCACGTTGTTGCCCGCGGCCCAATCCAGCAGGCCGAAGCACAGGGAGCCGGATTGGGAAAAAAACGCGATGTTGCCCCGGGGGGGCAGGTTCGGGACGGTCAGGGCGGCCAGGCCCAGGGCAGGGGTGAGCAGGCCCAGGGAATTGGGACCCATGAGCGCGATATCGTGCCTTCGGGCGATGGACGCGAGCTGCTGTTCAAGATAATACCCCTCGCGGCCCTGCTCCTTGAAGCCTGAAGCCAGAATCACGGCGGCCCGGATGCCTCGCGGCGCCAGATCGGCCAGTACATCGGGCGCGGCCTCGCGCGGCACGCAGAGCACGGCCAGGTCCATTCCTTCGGGAATGTGATCCGCCGGAACGGCCTGGAGACCGAGAATCTCGCCGCCCGCGGGATTGACGGGAACCACACGCCCCCGGTATCCGGACCGGAGCAGGTTGGACAGCACCTTGTGGCCTGCTTTTTCCGGATCGGCAGACGCTCCGGCCACAACAACGGACCGGGGTTGGAAAAGGGCATCGGCATTTTTTATCGGTAACATGGGGACCAGCTTCATGGGTGAACAGTTTTCAGGCGTTCAGGATTGTATTGACTATCAGTTTTCGCAAGTCAAGCTCTTGCGTGAAGCGTTGACGCACAGTTCCTATGCCAATGAGCGGGAAGGCGCGGGACCGGACAACGAACGGCTTGAATTCCTGGGTGATGCGGTGTTGGAGTTGTGCATCAGCGAGGAAGCGTTCCGGCGGTATCCCGAGGCGCACGAAGGGCAGATGACGCGGATCCGTTCCGGGCTGGTTAAGGAGAAGAGCCTTGCGGACGTGGCCCGCACCCTGCATTTGGACACCTTTCTGCTGCTTGGTCGCGGGGAGGAAACCCAAGGGGGGCGGGAACGGGATTCCCTGCTTTCGGATGCGTTGGAGGCGGTGTTCGGCGCCGTGTTTCTGGACGGCGGGTATGCCGCGGCCAAGCGGTTGATCCTTGCGGTGTTCGAATCCTGCTGGCCCGAGGACTCCAATGTTCGGCCCTCCAAGGATCACAAGAGCCGATTGCAGGAGATCACCCAGCGCAAGCTGCACTCCCTGCCCGTATACCGGCTGGTGGGATCCCACGGTCCCGAGCATGAAAAGGTCTTTATGGTGGCTTTGGAGCTGTCGGACGGACGCGTATTCGAGGGGCATGGCGGCAGCGTCAAAAAAGCGGAGCAGACCGCGGCGGCGCGGGCCATTCATACCCTGCTGTCCGAAGAATGATTTTTTTTACTGCGTCCAATGCAAACGGGACCGTTTCTCTTCCTGAGGAACGGTCCCGTTTGCGTTGGCGGCGGTGCGTCGGGCCTGGAGGAGGACGGGCAGTCGCCCCGCCTTCGCACAACACCGATGGATGTTAACCGCCGATGAGCTGCATGGCCATCCTGGGCAGGGAGTTGGCCTGGGCGAGCATGGCCACGGCCGACTGGGACAGGATCTGCTGGCGCACGAACTCGGTCATTTCCGTGGCCACATCCACGTCCGAGATGCGTGATTCCGCGGACTGCATGTTCTCCGCCTGAATGGTCAGGTTGGTGATGGTGTTTTCCAGGCGGTTCTGCATGGCACCCAGATTGGCGCGGATCTTATCCTTGGAGATAATGGCCTGCTGCAGGCTCTCCAAGGCGAGCTGGGCCGCGCGCTGGGTGGAAATATGCGAGTTGGCCAGCCCCAGGGCCGAAGACGTGGAATTGTTCACCGTGATGTAATAGTAGTCTTCGGCCGAATCGTTGCCCGTGCCGAAGTGGATCTTCACGGGACCGGTGGGGTTGAGTCCCTCGCCATTGTGCTCGATGGCTTCCTGAGTGGTGGGATCCAGCCCGGCCAGGGAACCGTTGAGCATATGAATGCCGTTGAAGTCCGTGGCGTTGGCGATACGGGTGATTTCCGAAGCCATGGCCTGGTATTCGGAGTCGATGATCATCCGCTGATCCGAGTTGTAGGTACCGGTGGCCGCCTGGACCGCCAGTTCCTTCATGCGGATGAGCTTTTCATCGATGACCTGCAGCGCGCCGTCCGCGGTTTGGATCATGGAAATGGCGTCGTTGGCGTTGCGAACGCCCTGGTGCAGGGAAGCGATATCCGCGCGCATAAGCTCGCGAATGGCCAGACCGGCGGCGTCGTCCGCCGCGTTGCCGACGCGCAGTCCCGAGGAGAGGCGGCGGGTGGACACGGCCAGTTCCCCGTAATGCCCGGTCAGGTTTCTGGCGGCGTTCATGGCCATCAGGTTGTGGTTGATTACGAGGGACATGGTGAAACCTCCTTGTACAAACGAAAAGTTCCTTCTTTTCCGCTTGGCGATATTGCCCTTTGCACGAACTAGAAGCATCCTGCGTGCCAAAGAGTAAATTTTGTTTTATATCAATATATTGCGGATCTAAATATAGTCTAGAATATGTTTCCTGGCCGGAATTTTGAGCATTTTCTGCCGGAGGTGTCGGGGTCTTGGCGGCGAGGGGGTAAAAGGTGCCGGGCCGGAAGCGGGTACGAAAAAGCGCTGGGAAAAGCGTTCCGGGCGTCACAAGAAGTTCGGAAATCAGGGCTTGACCTTTGGGTTTTTTCACTTTTCATGTGCTGTTTTTCACAAGGCTTTCCAAAACGGGCCACATGCGGCAAGGGTTGCGCACCAAATACCGAGCGTGCGCCGTTTCTTTGCGCGCGCTGAAATCAATTCCCCTTCAGGAGGATCACAATCATGTCGTACAAGGAAATGCAGGACGTCCTGATGAAGGAGCTGCGGCTCTACCATTACCCCGTGGCCGTGAAATTTTTCTATGACCAGGCCGAGCTGGACCATTTTTTTGAAAATGCGCCTGAGATCGTCACCCCGGTGAAGGCCATGACCTTCTGCCAGTGGGAGCTGGGTGCGCGCATGAAGGGCCAGATCGTCTACTCCGGCGAAGAGGGGCTGGGCTGCGGCAACGCCCGGTTCTGCTTCGGCTGGAAGGATCTGGACGAGTCCGAGATCAAGGGACATCTGAAATACACCCGCGACGCGGAACAGGCCGAGCGGTTCGTGAAGACCAAGCCCCGCATGCGCGACGGTCTGCTGGGCGTGGCCGTGGCTCCCTTGGGCAGCGTGGAAGGCCTCTTTGAGCCGGATACCGTCCATTTCTACTGTGACAACATGCAGGCCTACCACCTGGCCGTGGACTACATGGCCGCCACGGACACCCATCCCCTGCGTCCGAGCATCACCATGAACTCTTCGGCCTGCGGCGGTAACGTACACACCTTCATGGAGCAGCAGTTCAACATGCTCCCGGCCTGCTCCGGCAGCTACAATGCGGGCAAGACCGAGCGCGGCGAGATCAACGTGATCATCCCGGGCAAGCAGTTCAAGGACGTGTTCCAGCGTCTGCAAGACCGCATCGACGCGGCCAGCAGCTCCATCACCCGTCCCGGCGACGGTTTCCCCGGCGCGGACATCTGCAAGAACTGCCCGCTCATCGTGTTCAAGAAAAATAAATAAGCGTCCCTGTTTCCGTCCAGGTGCGGAAGCGTAGCGTTTTGAGGGCGGTTCCCGTGGGGGGACCGTCCTTTTCCTTTTGGTGCGGGGCATGTTGGTGGGTGCTGATTGCGGGAAGCGCAATGCAGAAAGGCGCGCCGCAGGGACGCGCCTTTGGTCGGCCGAAGGCCTGGGGAAGACCTTCGGCCGGGGGATGAGTCGGAGTCTATGACAGGGCCGCCGAAGCGGCCCGTTCCATCATCGGAGGCTAGCGCTTCATGGCGATGACCTCGCCGAGCATGGAGTCCGTGGTGGTGATGACCTTGGTGTTGGCCTGGAATCCACGCTGGGTGGTGATCATACGCACGAACTCGGCGGCCATGTCCACGTTGGACATTTCCAGGGAGTTGCCGTCAATGGTTCCCTTGCCCTGTTCGCCGGCAAAGCCTGTGAGCGCCTGGCCCGAATCCTGGGTCTCGGTGAAGAGGTTGCCCCCTTCGCGCCGCAGTCCCCATTCATTGGTGAAGGTGGCCAGGGATATCTTATACAGTTCAATGACCTGCCCGTTGGAATAGCGGCCCGTGAGGATGCCGTCCCGGCTGACGGAGACGTTTTGCAGGATGCCTGCGGGATAGCCGTCCTGGGACTGGTACAGGGTGCTGGAGCCGCCCGTATCAAAGCTCTGGGAGGCCAGCGCGCTGATGGACGGGATCTCGCTGTTGGGCAGGGTGGACTGGACGTCCGTAATGTTGTTGCCCACCATGCTCGCGTTGGAGGGCAGGGTGCCGCCGCCGGCCACGCTCCAGCCGCCACCGATGTTGGAGGTGGTGATGCTGGCCGTGTTGCGAAGGCCGAAGTTGATTTCCATGGGCTGGGCGTTTTCCGAGGTGGCCAGGGATGCGTTGGACGACCCCAGGAAGTTGGCCGTGCAGAGCGGATAGCCCCGGGTGGAGAAACGCGCCAGGCTCCAGTTGGAAAGCGCTCCCACGTTGCCGTCGTCGGATCCCTTGTAGGTATAGGCCGACTGGCCCACCAGCTGCCCGGCCCGGAAGGTCAGGGTGCCGGTCATGAGCACGCCGCCGTTGGACGTCTGGGACATGCGGTGGAAGTTCGCGTCGGAGCCGAAGAACCGGCCGTCCTCGGAGGGCGGCACTGTAACCATGTATTCCCATACCGAGTAGCCGCCCGAGTTGGACAGGGTGACCTGGTCGAAATAGGTGGTCATGGTGTGGGCGGTGCCGATGTCGTCGTAGACCTTCATGCTGGAGGAGTACGAGTAGGCCGTGTCCGCCAGATAGCGGCCGTCGTTGTCCGCGTCCAGACCATCCCAGGCGTTGAAGAGCGCAAAGTAGGGCTGGCTGGTGGAATTGGACCGGCTGGCATCCGTGGGATCCAGGTTGGTGATGAAGCTGACCTGGTTGGTGGCCTCGGGCGGGGACTGGAAGTTTTCCAGCCGGATGTCCGTGATGGCTCCCTTCACTTTGGTGTCGTTCAGGTCGGAGAGGCTGCCCGTGGTGGCGGCGGTGGGCTGGGACTGTTCGATCTCCCAGCCTTGGAGCACGTAGCCGTGCGGGTCCACCAGGTATCCGTTTTTATCGAAACGGAAGGTTCCGGCCCGGGTGTAAAATTGGGACTCCTGATCCTTGGGCGAGACCATGAAAAAGCCTTCGCCGCCAATGGCCATGTCCGTGGACTCGTTGGTGGTTTCGAACGCACCCTGACCGTAGTCCGTGTAGATGGCGGCCACGCGCACGCCCCGGCCCACCTGACTGATGCCGTTGGCCGTGGAGAAATCCTGACTCATCAGGTCTTCAAAGTGCATGCGCGCGCCCTTGTACCCCGTGGTGTTCACGTTGGCCAGGTTGTTGCCGATCACGCTCATGCGCTCTCCGTGGGCGGAAAGCCCGGTAATGCCGGAGTACAGCGATGATGCCAGACTCATTGTAAAACCTCCTTGACTCCTGTTCCTCATCCATGAGGACGCCGGGCCGTAATCCCCTTAGGCGTCGGCGTCGGTATTGTCGGTATTGTCAGTATTGCCGGAATCGCTTCCGGAATCGGTTCCATCCCCGCCCTCATCCGTATTGATGGTGGAGTCGGAAACCACTTCCGTGACGAAATTGAAGTTTACGTAACGGCCGTCCTTGAGCCGCAGATAGTAGCCGCTCTCCTCGGCCACCACGCCGGTGACCTCGCCGGAGACCTCGGTCTGGACCATGACCTGCTGGCCGTCCACATCCTCGCCGAGCATGCCCACGGAATAGGTGCCGTCGGCCACGATGTTGCCGGAATCGTCCTTGCCGTCCCAGGCGTATTCGAAGATTCCCGGTTCCTTGCTGCCGAGCAGGTCCGTGCGCACGATGTCTCCGCTTTCGTCGTAAATATTGACCTTCAACTGGGACACGGCTTCGCCCAGGTTGTAGGTGATGGTGCTGACCTGGTTGCCGTCCTTGGTCACGTTGTACCCCTTGGCGGAAACCGACTTGCCGATGAAGCTCACGGCCGTGGTCATCTGGTCGGAGGCGCTCTGTTGCAGCATGGTGTCCAGGGTGGTGTTCACGTTGGTGAGCTGCTCCAGGCTGGAGTATTCGGCCAGCTGACCGGTCATTTCCGTATCTTCCATGGGATTGAGCGGATCCTGGTGGTTGAGCTGGGCCACCAGCAGCTTGAGGAAGTCATCCTTGTCCATCTGGGACTTGTGCTTGGGGGCGTTGGCCTCGGCCACGTATTCCTCGTGACCGCCAACGATGTTGCTTACGCCGTAGTATCCCATGACTTGCTCCTTTGAACCGCCCGGCCTTTAGGCCACAACGTGCAGTCCTCTGCCGGAAAGAATTGCCTGCTGCACATCGGCCACGGACTGTCCTGGCTCCGATCCGCCCACCGTACGCATGTTGCGCATGCGTTCCTGGGTCTGGCGGCGGGCCTGTTCGTCCTGGGCGCGATTATGCCCCTGTTCGCCCAGCCACCGGCTTTCGTCCTGCCCACTGCTGAGCTGGGTCTGCACTTCCATCTTGGAAACCTTGATGCCCTGATCCTCCAGGCTCTGACGCAGGGCGTCGAGCTGGCCGCTCAGGAGCTTGGCGGTTTCATGGTTGTCCGTGCGGATCATGGCCTGCATTTCGTTGTTCTTGTAGGTCAGCGACACGGACAGGGTACCCAGCTCCTGCGGGTTGAGCTGGATGGTCAGGCGCTTGCCGCCATTGGCCAAGCTGCGCATGGCCGCGTCCTTGACCTGTGAGAGCACGCGGGGCGCGGTCACGTTTTCCCAGGGCTTGGCAGCCTTGGTTCCTTCGCCCCGGGCCTGGTTCAGCGCGTCGGTCATGGCGGTCTGGGCGGCCTGGGAGGTGTTGCGCGCCAGTCCCAGATCCGGGCGATCCTGGCGCAGCTTGCCCATGAATTCGGCCCAGGCGTCGCTTTGATTCTGCTTGCCGTCCTGCCCCGAAAACTGGTCGGCGTTGCGTTGTTCGTTGAAGCCCATGCCCTGACGAATCTGGTCCGCAAGGGTGTTGTTATGGGCCTTGAGCCGTTGGTCCGCGGAAAGATTGTTGGTCAGTCCCTGTTCGGTACGGGCGGCCTTGGCCGCGGCCTCGTCCGGGGTCATGGCCGGATTGAGCTGCTCCATTTTGGCGGCGTCGGTGCGGGCGGCGTCGGTCAGAGTGTCGGCCTTGCCCTGAGCACCGGCTTTATTCTGCGTCATTTGCAGCGCCTTTTCCCGAGCCTGGGCCAGCGCGTCCTGCATGGCCTTGCCCACCACGCGAACCAGTCCCAGTTCCTTGCCCTGCAATTCGCCCTTGAGCTTGCGCAGTTCATCCATGAAGGCGGCAAGTTCTTCCTTGTCCAGACCGGCGAGCTTATCCGGAGGCAGGCTTTCAATGCGGCGGCCCAGCGCTTCCAGTACGTTGGAGACGTTGCCCTGGGCCAGTTCGCCGATCATGCCCTTGGATTCCGAAGCGGAGAAGCCCAGCTTTTGGAACAGGGTCATCATTTTCTGGCGTTGCCCGGCGGAAAATTCCAGAGTATGCCGCAGACCGTCCATCTTCTCTGAGAGCGCGGTCACGAATTCGCCCCAGGTCATGCCTTCCTTGCTGTTGACCCGGTCCTCCAGTTCCTGGATGTCCTCCTTGCTCAGGCCGTACTTTTCCAGTTGCGGCTTCATGGCCTGGAAGCTTTCCGGGTCCACGGGTACGTCCTTCATGTCGTCCAGGCCGGGTTCGTCCGTGTCGGACGAAGTCTGTTCTTCCACCGGGCTGGTCTTCCGCGGTTCCACGGAGGCGCTTTCCTGGAATACGCTGTCCAGGTTCGGTGCGGCCGCGAATTCGCGGTCCCGGCTCAGGCCGGATTCATGGTCCATGAAGGTCTGGAAAATGTTCGACCCCAAGTCCCAATCAGCGGACGTGCCGCCGGTCAGGGCGGCCTGGCCGGTGGTGCGGGTGGCGTTGGCCGAGGATTGGATGAGAGGAACATTTTGCATGGCTGACTCCTTTGGACTGGTACCAATCAAGAGCCGTGCCAAATTTGAAACGTCAGTATTTCGGATGGTTACAAAAAAAGAAGGGGTGGCAAAACAGGAGTTTTTTTCCGGTGCTGCGAAAAAAGATCGAAAATCAGCAGCGGGCCAGCAAACGGCCCAACGCTTCCAGGTGTCCCACTTGTTCGGTCATGGCCTCGCGGGAAAAGTCCCGGTTCTGCAGGTCCATGTCTGCCAGGCCGGAAAGCGGAGCCAGTGCCTGGGGGGCCGCTTCCCAGAGCGAGACCGGAGGTGTTGCGGTCTGGGTGCCGCGGGCCAGGGCGCGGGAGAAAACAGTCACGCCCCGGGGCAGGGCCGAGGCCAGCTCCTCAAAGACCATGGGGGCGTTTTGGGCCAGGGCGAGCAAGGCCGCGTGCGCCCGGGATTTGTCCCACAACCCCAGTCGCCAGCCAAAAAAGGTTTTCCAAAAGGTGCCGAGCCGTTCGTCCGGGTCAATGCGGTCCGTGAACCGATGCAGACAGAACAGCCCGGCCTCGTCGCGCTGGGTGGTGTAGAGCCGCAGACCGTCCGGTGGGGTGTTGGGATCCTTCCCGCGCACGGCTCGAGCCGCCACAAAGGCCACGGCCTCGGGCGTGAATGCGTCGTGGCAGTCCAAACGGTCGCGGGAACACTCCCAGCAGCCTTCGGAGCAGGGCAGGTCCGCACGGAGCACCAAATGTCCAGGCTGGTAGGGACCGGTTTCATGGGGGCTGACGTTGCCCATGGAGAGGTTCAGGGTACGGCAGCCAGTCCAGGCCGCCAGATGCATGGGACCGGTATCCGGGGTGATCAACAGGGAACAGGCGTTCAGTCCCTTGGCCAGCTTGCTCAGGGGCAGTCGGCCGCAAAAGTCGGGTACGGGTTTGCCGAAGCGTTCCCGGGTCTCGCGACCCAGTTGCTTTTCCGCCGGACCGCCGAACAGGACGGGGCGAATGTCCCGGCGCACCAGCTCACGCAGGAGTTCGGCCCAGAATACGGCATCGGGGCGTTTGGCCGGGTCGCTGGCTCCGAGAAACAGGCCCACTTGGGGTTTTTGTTTTGCCGGTGGGCGGGGCGGATCAAAGCGAGTGGCCCGCAGGCGTTCCAGGGGAACGCAGTCCAGGGCGTTGAGGTCGGCCCAGTGCAGTCGGTTGTGGCGGTTGTTGCGCACCAGGGCGGCGCGGTAAAGCTGCCAGGGACCGTTGATGCGGCGCAGATCGCCGCGCATGGTGGGACCGAGCACCGCGTCCGCGTCCAGTTCTCCGGCCAGACGGGCGGCGCGTTCCCGGATGGAGAGGTTGATCACCAGCTTGTAGCGGTGACGCTTGAGCACGTGGACCCCTTCCCAGGGAAAGTAGGTCACGCCCGGGCTGAGGGGCATGAGCGGTTCATAAAAACCGCGTTCCGCCGCCACCCATACCGGACGGCCCGGATGCAGGCGTTGCAGCCAGAGCATGAGCGGGAAGGAGAGGATCAGGTCTCCCATGCGCTGCATCTGAAGAATGAGGATCGGATCCTGGGTCATGGAGCCTCGTTACGCGCAACGCGCCCCGGTGACAAGCCCGGTGACGGAATCTTCCTGCCGTGTTCAGCTGTTGGCGCCCGGTTCAAAGGTGAGGCGCATGGTCTGGAACAGGGTTTCCAGGCGATGGTCATAGGTGTGCTCGGCCAGAATGCGTTTGCGTGCGGACTCGGCCACCCGTTGCCGTGCCTGGGGATCGGCCAGCCAGCGTTGCACCAGTTCCGGGATCTCTTCGGGATCGGCATAGGCGATGACCTCGGTTCCCGGTTCAAAGAGCTGTTCCATCTGGCGGCGCTGGTCCGTGATCAGAAATCCGCCGCAGGCCGGAACGTCAAAGACGCGCTGATTTACCGCGCCTTTCATCTGCAGGCTGGTGCAGTTGAAGTTCACCTTGCTGCGTGGATACAGGCCGGGCAGATCATCATAATAGGATACTTCGGGATGGTGCCGCCAGCCGGTTTCTCCGGCCAGCAGATCGTGCCAGCCCTTGTCTCCCACCAGGAGCGGGGCAAAGGGCAGGAGCCGGCGTACGCAGTCCAGGCGGTAATCCAGTGTGGATTGCCAGGTGATCAGGGTCTCAAAGGCCAGCATGCGGGACGGCTCGCCCAGGGCGAGGAATTCTTCACGCAGGTGCGGAAAATTGTTGAGCATATAGCGGGCAGCCGAGGGTTCCTCGGACGGGCCGAATCCTGCGGCGATATCCCGCAGTTGTTCGGCCAGGGCGTCACTGGGCTGGGCCGCCTGAAACCGGCCCGTGACCTTGGCGGTCATGGAGTTGCCCACAAAGGAGACGTCCGCGTTCCAGGCGTCGTTGCCTGCCGCACCCGGGGCAAAGCGGTGGGTGTCCGCAGCCAGGGGGAGCCAGGCCGTGTTGGGATAGCCCATCTCCCGCAGTGATTCCACGTTCTCCGCGTCCCAGGTGAAGAGCAGGGTCTTGTCCGCATGCGTGCGGGGATACGCGGGCAGGATCAGGTGGGGGTTGTCCACGAACCAGGAGGCCAGGGGGACGTCCAGGGCTTCCAGGATTTGGAGCAGCACGCCTTCCCGGTCCACGCCCAGGTGGTTCACGGTGAGCACGAAGTCGGGCCGGAACGTGGTCAGGGCGCCCAGAATGGTGCGAACAAAGTCGTCCAGGCCCATTTCCTTGGCCTGCAAATCCAGGAGCACATGGTCCACGTCCAGCCGTTCACACGCGGCGCGGACCTCGCCCAGCAGGAAGTACTGGCTCGTGAGCAGCAGAACGCGGGGCTTGCGGGTTTGAAATTTGGGCCAATGGCGTTGGGGTTCCTGGGGCTGGGGCATGGCTGTCTCCAGTGGGCTGATTTTTTGGGGAGCCGACACTATCCGGCCCCGGAAACAAAGTCCAGGCCCGGGCAACGGGGCGCGGGAGTGGTCAGCCGGAGGTAAAGTCCCGGCTGTCCAGCAGGATGGTCACGGGACCGTCATTGACCAGTTCCACCTGCATCTCCGCACCGAATCGGCCGGTGGCCACCACGCCGTCGTGCCGGTCGCGCAGGTCGTCCACCAGGCGGTGGTAGAGGGTTTCGGCCAGTTCGGGCCGGGCCGAAAAGCCCGCGAACGAGGGACGCATCCCTTTGCGGCAATCCGCGTGCAGCGTGAACTGGGACACTACCAGCAGACTGCCCTGGGCGTCGCGCACGCTTTGATTCATCTTGCCGTTTTCGTCGCTGAAGATACGCAGGCCCAGGAGTTTGTTCAGGAGCTTGTCCCAAAGCGGGGAACCGGGAGCGTCGTCCTGGTCCTCAATGCCGAATCCCGCCAGAACCAGCAGGCCCGGTCCTATTTCGCCTACGGTTTCCCCGGCCACGTCCACTGAGGCGCGGCTGACCCGCTGCACTAGGAGTCGCATGTTTCGCGTTCCTCCAGTTGGGACCATTGCCGGTCCAGATATTCCTCCTGGTCTTCGGGCGCTGTTTTTTCCAATTCCTGATCCATCTCGGAGTCCTGCTTGCGGGCCACGTGGTGAAAGAGGCGTTGCAGTTCGCCGTCCGCGCTGAGTGCGCCGGGAGAAGGGATGCTCGGTGGGGTTGCGGCCATGTCAGACCTCCATGTAGGTGGCTTTTTGCGCGTCTTTTTCCGCTACGGAAACTTCCACAAGGCGCACGTTTTCGGGCAGTTTTCCGGAAAGTTGCCGATAAATGTACATGGCGATGTTCTCGCTGGAGGGGTTGCGCTCCAGAAAAAACGGATGTTCGTTGAGGTGGTGGTGGTCCAGTTCCTCGAGAATTTCCTTGGTCAGCCGCTTCAGCACCTTGAAGTCCACGAGGTAGTGTATCTTCGGATCCAGGCGGGAGCCTTCCACCATCACCTCCACGCCGAAGTTGTGGCCGTGCATGCGTTCGCATTTGCCGCCGTAGTTGCGGAGCTGGTGCGAGGCGGAAAAGCCGAGTTTTACGGTGAGCCGCCAGAGCGGTTCGGGCATGGGAATCTCCTTGCGCCGCAAGGGGCGCATGTCTTGTTGGTTGGGTTAGCGAGAAATGGCGTGGTGCGGTCCGTGTCTCGGGAGCGAATCAGCTGGGTTCCGCGTCGCGGTCCTTGGTGGAGGCGTCCTCGCATTCGCGTTCCTCGGCGGTCCAATCCTCGTCCGGGCCGAAGTCATCGTCCGGTCCGGGCGGCGGCGGTGCTTCTACCGTAATCTCCGGGGCGGCCGGGGGCAAACGCTGTTCGATTCTTTCCAGCCGGCGGAGAATGGCCGCATTCAGGTCGTTGGCTGTTTCCTGTTCTTCCAGCAATTCGCGCAGCAGGCGCGTCGTTTCCGACGTGTTGCGCCAGATCAGCGTGGGCGCGGCCAGGGCCAGCAGACCCAGCACGCCGAGGCCGAAGAGCAGGTATTGGATGAAAAGTTGGTGTTCCATGGCGTCTCCGTCCGGAAAGCCCGGCATCGGGAACAGCGGTCGACCGACATCAGACCACGTCCTCCCGCCAGGCGTCGATTTGTTTCCAGAACCGGGCGTCGGGGCGCACCCGCCAGCCGTTGCCCAGTTCCATGGTGCAGAGGCATTCTTCCATGTTCAGTCGCAGGAGGACCGGGGCCGGACCTTTGTGATCCTCCAGGATGGAACGCAACTGCCCGAGCCGCTGTTCGTCGCAGACGCACTCCTGTACGTCAATGAGCACGGCCGCGTCGCTTCGGGCTGTGACTTCGCCCAGCAGCTCCACCTTTTCCGCCAGGAGTTTGGCCTGCTTTGGCCCTTCCTCCTCGCCGGGGGCGCTGCGTTTGTCCACCTTGGCCTCCACATACAGCGGCAAGTCCTGCTCCAGCAGGGGTTTGGCCAGGGCGTAGACGTTGGGCAGCATGGTCAGTTCCCCCACGCCGCTGAGATCCTCCACCGTGCAGAAGGCCATCTTGTCGCCGCGTTTGGTGATGTATTCTTTGCGGGCGGGTACAATGAGCGCGGTTTTGACCATGCTTCCGTCGGCCAGATCGCAGCAGTCCTCCAGGGAGGCCAGACGCATGCGCAGCAGTTCCGGCCGGTAGGGCAGCAGGGGGTGGCTGGTAAGATAGAAGCCCAGGGCTTCCTTTTCAAAGCGTTGCTTTTCGCCGTCCTCCCATTCCGGGAGATCCAGTTCTTCCAGGTGAAAGCATGCCTCGGTTTCTTCGGCGTCGGAGCCGCCTCCGAGCATGTCCAGCATGTTGAGCATGCCCGAGGCCTTGTCCTTGGCTTTTTTCTGGCCCATGGAAACGGCTTTGTCCTTGGCCGCGAACAGACCGGCGCGGGAGCCGCCAAAGCAGTCCATGGCCCCGCTTTTGATCAGATATTCAATGACCCGTTTGGAAACGCGTTTGAGGTTCACGCGGGTGCAGAAGTCCACGAAATCCTTGTACGGGCCGTTGGCCTCGCGCTCGCGCACGATTTCGTTCACGGCTTCGTCACCCACGTTTTTAACGCCGCCCATGCCGAAGACGATTTTGTCGTTCTGCACGGAAAAGCGGCGGCGGCTGGTCTGCACGTCGGGCGGCAGCACCTCGATGTCCAGGTCGCGGCAGGCATTGATGTAGGCATAGACCTTGTCCGCGTTGGAGAGTTCCGAGCTGATCAGCGCGGCCATAAACTCCACGGGGAAGTGGGCCTTGAGATAGGCGGTATAATAGGAGATCAGGGCATAGGCTGCGGAGTGGGACTTGTTGAAGCCGTAGGCCGCGAACTTTTCCATAAGGTCGAAGATTTCATTGGCGGTTTTGTCCGGAATTTCATTTTCCCGGGCGCCTTCCAGGAAGCGCTTGCGCTGCTTGGCCATCTCGGCTTCGATCTTTTTTCCCATGGCCCGGCGCAGCAGGTCGCCTTCGCCCAGGGAGTAGCGGGCAATGACCATGGCCGTGGCCATGACCTGTTCCTGGTAGACCATGACCCCGTAGGTGGGCTTGAGGGTATCCTCCAGGGAAGGGTGGGGGTAGCTGACTTCGATTTCCCCGTGCTTGCGCTTGATGAATTCGTCCACCATGCCGGAGTTGAGCGGACCGGGGCGGTACAGGGCGAGCATGGCGATGATGTCCTCGAAGCAGGACGGCTTGAGCATGCGCAGGTATTTTCGCATACCCGAAGATTCCACCTGGAACACGCCGTCCGTGTCGCCCTTGCAGAAAATGTCGTAGGTTTTGGGATCGTCCAGGGCCATGGTGTCCAGGTCCGGCGCCTGTTTGCCCTGCTCGCGGATGATGTCCAGACAATCTTCGACGACGGTCATGGTGCGCAGACCCAGGAAGTCGAACTTGATCAGCCCGACCTTTTCCACGCGCTTCATGTCGTACTGGGTGACCAGTTCCTCTTTTTTGCCTTTGTAGATGGGCAGGTACTCGGTCATGGGCTTGTCCGAGATGACCACGCCCGCGGCGTGCGTGCTGGCGTGGCGGCACAGGCCTTCCAACCGCTTGGAAATGTCCAGGAGTTTGGCGATCTGCGGTTCGGTATCCGCCAGTTTTTGCAGCTCGGGTTCCATTTCCATGGCCTTGGAAATGGTCATTTTCATCTCATCGGGAATGAGCTTGGCGATGCGGTCGCCCTCGGCAAAGGTCATGCCCATGGCCCGGGCCACGTCGCGGATGGCGGCCTTGGCCTTCATGGTCCCGAAGGTGGTGATCTGGGCCACATGATCCGGGCCGTATTTTTCCGAGCAGTACTTGACCACTTCCAGACGGCGGCGTTCGCAGAAGTCCACGTCGATATCCGGCATGGACACACGTTCCACGTTCAGGAAACGTTCAAAAAGCAGATCGTAGGGCAGGGGGTCCAGGTTGGTGATGCGGAGCGCCCAGGCCACGATGGATCCGGCTGCGGACCCGCGTCCCGGTCCCACGGGAATTTTGTTGTCCTTGGCCCAGTTGATGAAGTCCTGCACGATGAGGAAGTAGGCGGGGAAGCCCATTTCCCGAATGACGCCCAGCTCGTATTCCAGCCGGTCCCAATAGCGCTTTTCGTCCACCTCGTAGGCCGCGTCCCGCAGGCGGCGCTTGAGTCCTTCACGGGTCATGCGCTCGAATTCTTCGTCGATGGAAACGCCTTCGGGCAGTTCGTAGACTGGGAAGGAGTAGTTGCCCAGTTCGATTTCCAGGTTGCATTTTTCCGCGATGCGCTGGGTGTTGGCAATGGCTTCGGGTACGTGGCTGAAGGCCGCTTCCATTTCTTCGGGCGTCTTGAAATAGAGCTGATCCGTGCCCATGCGCATGCGTTTTTCGTCATGGATGGTGGCCTGGGTCTGGATGCAGAGCAGCAGGTCGTGGGCTTCGGCGTCGTCCTGGGTCAGGTAATGGCAGTCGTTGGTGGCCACCAGGGGCAGACCGGTGTTTTCCGCGGCCTTGATGAGCATGCGGTTGGCCTTGTTCTGTTCGGCCATGCCGTTGGCCTGCACTTCCAGGTAGAATTCGCCGGGAAAGATGTCCGCGTATTCCCGGGCCACGGCCTCGCCCGCTTCCTGCCCCTGCTTAAGCAGCGCCTGGCAGACCTCCCCGCCCAGGCAGGCGGAGGTGGCCACCAGCCCGTCGCTGTGTTGGCGCAGCAGTTCCTTGTCCACGCGGGGTTTGTAGTAAAAGCCGTCCACCCAGGACGTGGACACGAGCTGGATCAGATTTTTATAGCCGCGCAGGTTTTTGGCCAGCAGCAGCAGGTGGTACGCGCCGCTGTTTTGGGCATTTTTTTCGTGCAGGCTTCCCGGGGCCACGTAGACCTCGCAGCCGATGATGGGCTTAAGCCCCATGGCCTTGGCTTCGGAGTAAAAGGTCACGGCCCCGTACATGTTGCCGTGGTCCGTGATGGATACGGCGGGCATGCCCAGGTCTTTGGCGCGCTGGAAAAGATCCTTTAGCCGGATGGCTCCGTCCAGAAGGCTGTATTCGGTATGAACGTGCAGATGAATGAATTCAGGCATGATTGAGTCTTCATACCGTAACTGACCGAGGATGGAAACCAGTGTGGCCGGTCTCTGGGGAAATCGAAATTTGTCATAGAATTCGTACCCTCCCGATGCAAGGGCCACGGCAGCGGAGCCAGCCGATTCCCAGGCGATTGTTGTGGAGCCGTTCGGACATCTTTGTTTTTTCCCGGCGGCATGGTAGGGTGCTCAAACTGGAAAAAATCATCTGTGGACGACGACCCGCCAAAGGCCGGAGGGGGGCTGGAGGGAGATGCCGGGGATGAACGAGCCGGAGGGAAAATCCCGAGCGCAACTGCTCCGGGAGCTTGAAGCAGCGCAACGACGTATTGCCGAGCTGGAGGCCAGCGCGGGCATGCCCACGCCGTTTGACGGCATGCTGGATGGGCTGGCCGATCCCATTTTCATCAAAGACAGCGAACACCGCTGGGTGTATTGCAATAAGGCGTTTGCCGACCTTACGAAACTGGATCCCGAACAAATGGCCGGGCGACGTGATGACGCGTTCTTTCCGCCCGAGGAGGTGGCTGTTTTTTGGGAGGGTGACGACGAAGTGCTGCGCACGGGCCGCACCCGTGTTGTGGAGGAAAACGTCACTGTTGCGGGCGTTACCCACCGCATGCGCACCGTTAAGTCCCGCTGGGAGCATCCTCGCAGTGGGGAGTTGCTGGTTCTCGGCGTTATCCACGACATCACCGACCATGTGCGGCTGGAGGAAGAGCGGCGCCGTGAGCGTGACGCTCTGGAAGTGGTTTTTGAAGGCTCGCTGGACGCCGTGTTTCTGGTGCGTTCGGACGCCGGTTTTGCCATGGTCAATGAATCCGCGGCCCGGCTCACGGGCTATTCCCGGGAAGCGTTGCTCAGCATGCGGGTTCCGGACCTGCACGCCCCATCAGACCAGCGTGTGTATACGGATTATTTCCATCGGATTATGAACGGGGAAGACTTGGTCAGCCAGGGACCGTTGCTGCGCAAGGACGGCACCAAGGTGATGGTGGAATTTCGCAACACCCGGGTCATGATCGGCAGTGAACCCCATCTGCACACCGTGGCCAGGGACGTGACCGACCGGCTGGAGGCTGAGGCGGCCCTGCGGGAAAGCCGGGAACGGCTTCGTTTGATCGTGGATTCCATTGCCGAGGGCGTGATCCTTTTCAATGCCCAAGGCCAGGTGGTCTTTTGGAGCAAAGGCGCCGAACGTCTGATCGGTGTTTCCGCGATGGAGGCATTGGGGCATTCCACGACCAGCCGCGTCTGGCCCACCACGGATGAACACGGTGTTCCTCTGGCTCCGGGCGAGCATCCCTCGGAAGTGACGCTGCATACCGGGCGTCCCGTATACGATCAGATCATCGGGGTACGGCGCGAAAACGGTCCGCCCTCCTGGCTTTCCCTGAACAGCAGGCCCGTGCGGGATGCCCAGGGGAATGTCTGCGGGGCCGCAGTGTCCTGCCTGGATGTGAGCGATCGAGTTTCTGCGGAAAAAGCCCTGCGCGAAAGTGAGGAAAAGCATCATGCCCTGGCCTCGGCAACGTTCGAGGCTATTTTTATTTCTGAAAACGGTGTCTGCGTGGAGACCAATCAGGCGGCCAGCGACATGTTCGGCTACCGCTATGACGAATTGATCGGTATCTTCGGAACGGATGTGATTTCCGAAGATACCTGCCACATCGTGCGTGAGAATATGCTTTCCGGGTACGAACACCCCTACGAGGCCGTGGGCGTGCGCAAGGACGGCTCCAGGTTTCCGGCGCAGTTTCAGGGCCGGATGTTCCAATATCGGGGGAAGCCGGTGCGGGTCACGGCCGTGCGCGACCTCACCGAACAAAAGCGGGCCGAGGAACGGCTGGCCCGTCGTGAACGCCAGTACCGCCTGCTGGCGGAGAACGTGGAGGACGTGATCTTCCTGGCGGGCATTGATTTGCAATTTTCGTATGTCAGCCCCAGCGTGCAGCGGCTGTTGGGGTACAGCGTGGCCGAGGTATTGGCCATGTCCATGGAGGCGGTATTGACCCCGGAGGCACTGCGTACCGTGCGCGAGGCCCAGACCCGGCGGCAGAACGCTCTCACCAGAGGGGAAACGGACCTGGTCAACCGCGTGGATTTGGAAATGCGGCGCAAGGACGGCACCACGCTCTGGGTGGAGGTGGTCACCCGCAGCATGCTGGATGAGAAGGGTGAAGTCGTGGGCGTGGTGGGGTTGGCCCGGAATATTGATGAGCGCAAGCGCATGGATGACCGCCTGGTGTTCGCCAAGGAGGCCGCAGAAGCCGCCAGCCGCGCCAAAAGCGAATTTTTGGCCAATATGAGTCATGAAATCCGTACGCCGTTGAACGGAGTGCTCGGCATGTTGCAATTGCTGGGCGGGTCGGAACAGCCGCCCGAGGCTGCGGAAATGATCGACACGGCCTTGGAGTGCGGACGCGGGTTGGTGTCCCTGATCAACGACATTCTGGACCTTTCCCAAATCGAAGCCGGAGCTGCGGAACTGTGTCCCCGCGTATTTTCCTTGGCCAAGACGCTGGATTCCGTGCGGTCCGTGTTCGAGCATGAGGCGGTTCGGCGCGGGGTAGGCCTTTCCTGGCGAATTTCGCCGGATGTTCCTGATTCCCTACGCGGCGACGAGGGGCGGTTGCGCCAAATCCTTTTTAATCTTCTCGGCAACGCCATGAAGTTTACCGATTCCGGCGAAGTGGCGTTGTGGGTGGGACGGCTGCCTTCTAAGGAAGCCCCGGGCATGGTCCGGTTACTGTTCCAGGTCCGGGATACGGGCATCGGCATTCCCGATGACCGGTTGCGCGATATCTTTGAACCGTTCACCCAGGCGGACGGCTCCTATACGCGGCGGTATGGCGGAGCCGGGCTGGGCCTGGCCATTGTTCGCCGGTTGGTGCGCCTCATGGGGGGAGCGTTGAATATCGACACGGAGCAGGGGCGGGGTTCGGACATCTGCTTTTCCCTGCGGTTCGAAGTGGCGCAGGGCGAACAACCGGCGGTCGGGTCGCTTCCGAAGAACGGGGGCGAGTGTCGGCCGTTGCGGGTATTGTTTGCCGAGGATGACCGCGTTGGACGGATTATGGTCAGACGGATGCTCGAACGGATGGGCCATACCTGCGTTGCCGTGGAATGTGGCGCCGAGGCGTTGCGGGAGTTGCTGCGGGGCGGATTCGACTGTGCGGTCCTGGATATCCAGATGCCGGACAAAAGCGGACTGGAGGTGGTCAGTGAACTGCATTCCCGTCTTGACGCCTCGCAGGTGCCGCCCATGGTGGCGCTTACGGCCCATGCCATGTCCGGCGACCGGGAGGCGTTTCTTGCCGCTGGTATGGATGCGTACCTTTCCAAACCAGTGAATATGGAAGAATTGCGGGAAACCTTGGAACGCCTGCGTTTGGCCGTTTCGCGTTGACATCCGGACCGGGTCGAATCTACCGTGCCCCGGGAGTGTGAACGTGGAATATCTTGCAGAACCCCTTGCCTACCTTTGGAAGCGTTTGCCGCTATTGCTGCTGTTTTGCAACGCGTATCTCGTGTACCGTCTGTTGGACGTGACCGGTCTCACCGGTGTGTTCGTGCGGCGCACGTTGCGCCGGGTCGCGGGGGCGGACGGCGGGGGGCTGCCGCGTCTGCTCTGGGCCGTGATGTCCGCGGCCGCGCTGCTTTCTTTGGTGATCCCCAACGCCGTGACCATGCTGACCATGCTTCCGGCTCTGGTGGCGTTGGAACAGGAGTTTCGGCAGCGGAGCGGGGTCGGTCTGACCACACCGTTGGCCCTGGCCGCCATCTATGGCGCCAATATCGGGGGCATGGGGTCGCTCATCGGTTCCCCGGCCAATCTGATGCTCATCGGGACCATGGATTATCTGGATGTTCCGGGGCGCGAATTGATCGGATTTGCCAATTGGTTTGTCTGGTCCCTTCCTTTGGTGCTGCTGTTTTTGTTCTTGGGGTGGACGCTGCTAACCCTGTTCGCCCTGCCGCGGGGTGTGCCTGTCCGGAATGCGGATCCGGTGCAACCCCGGCCGTTGACCCCCTGGCAACGGTCCGGAGGCGCATTGTTCGTCCTCTTTTTGGTTTTTTGGATATTCAGTTCGGTGGCGGCGGAGGTCTGGCCCTGGTGGACGCGGTGGGAACCGGCCCTGGGAACGGGCTTTTTTTGCTGGTTTGTGTTTTTGACGTTTTTTCGTGCGTCCACGCCCTGCCAGGGTACCAGCGCTCCGTTGCTGCGTCTGCGCGATGTATTCCAGGGAGTACCCAAGCGTGGGCTGGCTTTCCTGGGGGTGTTGCTGGCCCTGGCCGTGGCCGTCAAACTTACGGGCCTGGACGAGTATGCAGCCCGGCTCCTGCCGCGTCTCGGGCAACTTCATGTGAACGGATTCGTACTGATTTTCTTTACAATTCTGCTGGTGATCCTGCTCACGGAGGTGTTCAGCAACACCGTGGTGTCGGCCGCGTTTTTCCCCCTGGCCTACCTCCTGGCTCAGGAAAATGCCGTGGAGCCGCTACTGCTCATGCTGGCCGTTTCCCTGGCTTCCACCTGCGCCTTTATGACCCCGGTGGCCACGCCCTGCAATGCATTGGCCTTTGGGGAAATGCGCGGTGTGCGTTTGCGGATCATGCTTGCCCTGGGGTTGGCCTTGAATATAGCCGGGGCCGTGCTCATGGCGGTCTGGATCCGCTGGATCATTCCTCTGGTGTATTATTGAAGGGGACCGGAACGGTTCATTCTTCGTTGACGCTGCTTTCCTCCCTGGACTATCTTCAGACGATCGACAAAGCCAAACCCGCCGCGAGGAGGGGACGGAAAGCCACGGGTCTCCAGCAGACAGCCGGGCCGCCGAACAGCGTTTGCCCTATCTATGTATGATACCGTCCCGGTCCCCTGTGCGGCAGCAAAGCGAGAAAGCGTATGACACGATCGCAAGCGGCATCGCCCAAAGGGAAAACAACGTACTTCCAGGTTTCCCCGCACCTTGTGGTGCCGGGAACCTTGGGCGGTTTTTCCGTGTACCTCAAGCGCAAAGGCCGCATGGTGCTCTACGCGCCCCGGGGGGAAGGGTTCACTGAAACGCATCGCCAACGCCTTCTGGATCTGGGCGTGAACCGGGTCTGGGTGGAGGCCGCGGACCGTGCCGGGTATGAGGAGTATGTCCGGGCGAATCTCGGCACCATGGTGGAGGATGCGCGTATCCCGGTGAAGGAACGGGCTGAAGCCTGGTGCGGAGCGTCCGAGACCATGATCCGGGAGATGCTGGCGGAGGATGCGCCGGACGAGCAGTTGATTATGCGGTTCGCCAGGGTACGGACCCTGTTGCGCAACACGCTCAAGTTCTTTTCCGATCCGGACACCCTGCGCGAGTTGGGGCGGTTTTTGCGGGCCGGGTTTGACGCGCATCGGCACGGGTTGTCCGTCATGGTGCTCAACGCCGCTGTGCTGGAAACCTACGACGGTCTGCCGGATCGCCTGCTGCATGCCTGTTGCGCCGGAGCCGTGCTGCATGACATCGGCAAGACCCGGCTGGAAGGCGCGCTGCGAACCGCGGATCCGCAAGACTTGGATCAGGAGCAGCTCAGCGTCTGGAAAACCCACCCCTCTGTCGGCGTTAGTGTGTGTTCGCGGCTTTCCCTGGAACAGGAGACCCTGCAATGCATCCTTTTTCATCATGAACGGGAGGACGGTTCCGGGTTCCCCTCAGGGGGACGCGGGGAAGACCTGCCGTTTTATCCGCGGGTGTTGGGGCTGTGCAATGCCTATGACGACCTGGTGCGCGGCGGTCCTGTTCGGCCGGGGTTGAGTGCGTTCGACGCGTTGTGCCGTATCAAGGAAGAGCGTGGAGCCTATGATTCGGATATGCTGCGCCGTTTGATCACGGTTTTGTCCAAGGCAGAGCTGGTTTGAAGAACGTGATTTCAGCATGTTGAGGAAAAAAGTGTTTTTTTTGAACCAAAGGGGTTGACCGCAGGTGCGTATTTGCATAGATACCCCCTTCGCCGCTGACGGCGGAGGTGAACGGAGTCGCAAGGCAAGCGCCTTGAAAAAAAGCAAAAAAGTGCTTGACTCCACTCGGGCGAAAGCCTAAACATCCACCTCCGCGACAAGGCGGGGAGCGATTCGGCGTCCGGGGCAATATGCTCCGCATAAAAAAGCAAATTAACGCTTGACTCCGAAAAGGCAAAAGCCTAGAAAGCTCCTCCGCCGCATGAGCGGGGAGCGGATTGGAGTCTCGGGGCAAACGCCCTGAAAAAAAGTTGCAAAAAGCACTTGACTCCGAAAAGGCAAAAGCCTAGAAAGCTCCTCCGCCGCAAGCGGAACGTGTTTCGGAGTCTCGGGGCGGATCGCTTCGAAAAAAAAGTGAAAAAAGCACTTGACTCCACTTGGCGGATCGCCTAGAAGCACACTTCGCCGCCACGAACAAATTGGTTCGGCGGCCTGATCTCTGAAAGTCCGAAGAATGGGGTT